>CBFHZL010000030.1:0-24063 GCA_965660325.1 uncultured Acidiluteibacter sp. | reverse complement strand
CCATGGAAATCGTTTGACTATTTGAAGAAAGCTTTTGAGGCTACCTCCTACTCTGCACTAGAAATGCGCAGAGGTTCAGTAGATCAACTTGAGCGTATCGACTTCGACTTATCATCAATGAGAGTGGAAGCCAAAGAGCGTCAAAACCCAGGAAAATATACCAGAAATGTATGGTTTACCGATAAGGATGATAACCAAGCGTTGTCTATCAGATACACAGGTGAAGTTTTATTCGAAAAACAATCAGAATTCCAAAAAGTAAAAGTGCTAGACACATATGCTTATGGAAAAATGTTGACCATCGACAACATGATTATGTGTACTGAAAAAGATGAAACACATTATCATGAAATGATTTCTCACCCTGCTATGTTGACGCATGGAAACGCCAAAAACATCTTAGTTATTGGCGGTGGTGATGGTGGTACTGTTCGTGAAATATTGAAGCACTCTTCAGTAGAAAAAGTAACCATGGTAGAGATTGACGAAGCAGTAGTTGAAGCATCTAAATTGCATTTACCACAGCTGTCTTCTGCTTTTGGTCACGAGAAATTAGACTTAATCATTGGTGATGGAATCAAATTCGTAGAAGAGACAAAATCAGGCTCTTATGATTTGATTATTGTAGATGGTTCTGATCCTGTAGGTCCTGCAGAAGGTTTGTTTACCAACAAATTCTACCAAGACTGCAACAAGGCATTGAACGACAACGGTATTTTAGTTGCACAGGGAGAGTCTCCAATGTTTAACGAGCAAGTATTTGTTGAGCTGAATCACGCATTAAAAGATGTGTTTGGAAAAGAAGCTGTTCACTGTTTTACATTTAGTATTCCTACTTACCCTACCGGTATCTGGAGTTTCCAAATGGCGATAAAAGGTGGCGGACATCCAACTAAAAACTTTGATGCTGCAAAATCTGAGGCATTCTCAGAAAGCAATAACTTGAATTACTACAACGAAGGAATTCACACCGCTGCATTTGCATTACCAACCTTTATTAAGAGAAAATTAAACGCATAAAACCATGAATTGGGAAGAAAAATACGGGAACTTTAATCCAAATAGTGTTGCTGTAGAAAATGGAAACATTTTCGGATTCCCATATTCATTAGAAGATGCAAAAGTGGTGATTATCCCAATTCCTTGGGATGTCACCACTTCTTATAGCCCCGGCACTGCCAAAGGACCAAAAGCTATTTTAGACGCTTCCCTCCAACTAGATTTTTACGATCCTTATTTGAAGGATGCTTGGAAATATGGAATTGCCATGGAGCCCATTTCTGATGAAATAGCTCAAAAAAGTACCCTTTTACGACAAGATGCAGAACGTTACATCACTTTTTTAGAAGAAGGAAGTCAACTTTCCGATTCTGAAGAGATGCAAACTGTTTTAGCAAAAATTAATGCAGCTTCCGCTGAATTAAATACTTGGGTAAAAGAGCGCACTACACATTGGATGAACAAAGGAAAATTGGTGGGTTTATTAGGTGGCGATCACAGCACGCCTTATGGTTATTTACAAGCATTAGCAGAAAAGCACGAATTTGGTATCCTACAAGTAGATGCCCACGCTGATTTGCGAAAAGCTTATGAAGGTTTTGAATTTTCTCATGCTTCTATTTTTTACAATGCATTGAAGATTGAAAAGGTTAAAAAGTTGGTGCAAGTAGGAATTAGAGATATTTGTCCTGAAGAAGTGGAGCTAATAGAATCTAACCCCAACCGCATTAAAACATTTTTTGATTGGGATTTAAAATCTGCGCATTACGCAGGAAAAACCTGGGAAGATGAATGCAGAGAGATCATCATGAATCTTCCTGAAAAGGTGTACATCAGTTTTGATATTGATGGATTAGACCCGACACTTTGCCCGAACACTGGTACACCTGTAGCCGGTGGTTTTCAATTTCAAGAAGTATTTCATTTGATTAATTTATTGGCAGAATCCAAAAAACAAATTATTGGTTTTGATTTGTGTGAAGTAAGTCCTGCATTGGATAACGATTGGAATGAAAATGTAGGCGCAAGAGTTTTGTACAAGCTGTGTAATTTGACGTATAAGTCTAATTGTTAATTATCAATGGTTAATTGTTAATTAAGATTTCTCCGAAATCTCACTTGATTAATATTCTAACCGTAAAGAGCACAAGGGTTAACACAAAAAACAAAAAGAGTATTTGTTAATTAAGATTTCTCCGAAATCTAACTTAATTAATATTCTAACCGTAAACAACAAAAGGGTTAACAGAAAGAACAAAAAAAGTGATAGTTAATTATTGATTACCATTTCTTCGAATTCTCATTTGACTAATATCCTAACTACAAAGAACACGGAGGTATCGCAAAGGACACAAGGATTGATAGCACAGATTTCACAACTTCTTTTATTCAATTTTGGCTGATTAATTTAAAGAACATCGAGTGATTTCGCTGTTAAGCGAAGTTGTATTGAGATGCACTTTAAATTGGAATTAATATCAAGTGCAGCAAACTTTTGAAGCAGTTTTCAATTGATACATTGCTATATTTACACATTATTACATTAATCAATGAAAGCGAAGATCGCACAATACAAAAACATCCTGCTGCTCCACTTAATTGTGTTGATCTTTGGATTTACGGCCATACTTGGGAAGCTCATCTCCATTGAGTCAGATCTCTTGGTTTGGTATCGTATGGGAATTGCTACCATCGTCTTAGCTGTCTATATTGTGTTTACTAAATCCTCCCTTCGGATGAAAAAAGGCGGCATTTGGAAAACCATATTAACTGGATTTGTAATTGCAGCTCACTGGATTTTCTTTTTTGAATCCATCAACCAGTCAAATGTCTCTATTACCTTGGCAGCGATCTCATCGGCTTCATTATTTACTTCTATTTTAGAACCCATTGTATTTAAACGAAAAGTCTTGCTTTATGAAGTTATTCTTGGAGGTGCAGCAATTGTTGGGTTGTATTTCATTTTTAAATTTGAGCTAGACAGTAAAGTTGGGCTCATATTAGGACTGATTGCCGCAGTATTAGCGGCCTTATTTACTGTAATTAATGGTACTTTAATCAAACAGTACGATGCCCAAAAAATTTCATTGTATGAATTAGGTGGCGGCTTTATAGCGGTAACGGCATATATTGCCATCTTTAAGGGGTTTCCACCTGTGGGTGAGCTAATGCTGAGTTCATCTGATTGGTTATTTGTTTTAATTCTTGCAGTTATCTGTACTGCATTTGCTTTTGTTGTGAGTGTAGAAGTAATGAAGGAATTAACACCCTTTACAGTGAGCCTTACGATTAATTTAGAGCCTGTTTATGGAATTATTTTAGCACTCCTTATCTTCGGAGCCGATGAAAGAATGTCACCAGGGTTTTATACTGGTGCGTTAATTATTCTTTCCACCCTTTTTGCAAATGTATTAATCAAGAAGCGTCTAAAAAAGAAGCACGCAGTAGCACCTACCTTGATTGATTAGTCGCTCTTTTTTGGGTTATATGATTTTTGCATATATCTTTGGCTTGAGTTTTGTTTTATCGATTACAAACATAAAATTTTGAACATGAAAAATATCCTATTACTCCTTGGGGCTACTTTAGTTGCAATTAGCACTTATGCTCAATCAAACTTAATTGTATTCTCAGAAGATGGTGATGCATTTAAAATGACGGTAGATGGCTCACCTGCTACCAATCTAAATGAATCAAAAGTTGTTTATGACGGAATCAAAGGAGATTTCGTTCAAGCAAAAATTACCTTTGATGATCCGGCACTTGGTGAAATCAAAAAGGGATTAATGATTGAACCAAACATGGAGATGACAGCGATTCTAAAAAGAAATAAAAAAGGCGCATTTGTACTGAGACCTATGAGCTCAGTTCCCGTAGCTTCAGCTCCTAAACGAGATTTACCTCCACCTGTATTAATGGAAGAAACTACAATAGCTGATGAAGAAGTTGCTGTAACAAGCGGCAATGTAACAACTATTAGCACTACTACTACCGAAACAACTTCATCCTCTATGAATGTAGGTGTAAATGATCCAGAAATGGGCGTTAATATGAATGTGAACATAAACCTAAACGATGTGGGTGGGAAGATATCTTCTAAGTTTACAGAGATAACAACTTCTTCATCTTCTTCTACCACAACCACAAATAGTAATGTATACGCGGAAGAACCTGCGCCTACAGAAGAAATAGAAGTGGTATGTGCAAGCATGTCTAGCAGTGATTTTGCTAGTGCAAAGAAATCAGTTTCAAGTAAATCATTTGCTGAAGACAAAATGACCTTGGCAAAGCAAATTCTCAAAGCCAATTGTGTGTCAACTGGCCAAGTCATTGAAATGATGGGGCTTTTTACCTTCGAAGAAAACAAGCTTGAATTTGCAAAAATGGCTTACGCTCGTACTACAGATAACCAAAATTACTACAGAGTAAATGATGCATTTACTTACTCGAGTTCAATCGATGAGTTAAATGAATTTTTAGAAGGAGAATAAATACACTTCAATAATAAACTAAAAAAAGCAGCTACCTTTTAAGATAGCTGCTTTTTTTAGTTTTACGATACTTAATATTACTCGTCGTCTTTCTTGTTAAGAATGGGATTCCACCCCTGAGCCATAATTGGTTGAGCGATTCCACCCTTAGTCACTAGAACTCTACCTGAATTGGTATCCGTAACGTGACCTATAACTGCAATACCTTCCATTGCTCTAATTTTTTCATGGTCTTCGATGGGTACTGTAAACAACAATTCGTAATCTTCACCACCATTCATCGCACAAACCGTAGGATCTAGATTAAAATCTTCTGCCGTGGTTACCGTCATTGGATCGATTGGTAGCTTCTCTTCATACAAAGCGCAACCAACTTCTGAACTTTCACAGATGTGCAAAATTTCGGATGACAATCCATCAGAAATATCCATCATAGCAGTTGGGTGAATGTCTAACGCTGCTAATTTGGTGATGATATCGTGACGCGCCTCCGGTTTTAACTGACGCTCCAAAATGTAATCCTTACCTCCTAAGTCAGGCTGAATTTCAGAATTTTCTTCAAAGATTCTTTTTTCACGCTCCAGAAGTTGGAGGCCCATGTATGCGCCGCCTAAATCACCAGACACACAAATCAAATCGTTTTCCTTAGCTCCGTCTCTACGAACAGCTTTCCCTTTGGCTACTTCACCAATTGCGGTAACACTGATTACCAACCCAGCATTAGAAGATGTAGTATCTCCTCCTACAAGATCAACTGCATAAAAATCACAAGCTAGTAAAACACCTTCATAAAATTCTTCCAATGCCTCTACGCTCATACGGTTAGAAACTGCCAAGGAAATAGTGATCTGCTTTGGCAATCCGTTCATTGCATAAATGTCCGATAGATTTACAACCACTGCTTTATAGCCTAAATGCTTTAACGGAGTATACAACAGGTCAAAATGAACACCTTCAACTAACATGTCGGTACTCACTAATGATTGATGGTCAGCTGTTGGCTCTATAATAGCGGCATCATCACCTACACCATAAACGGTAGAAGGTTGCTGTAATTTTACATTCTGAGTTAAATGCTTGATTAAACCAAACTCCCCTAATTCTCCTAATTGGGTTGGCTCGTTGTTCTTGTCTTCAAATTCCATGTAGCAAAGTTAGTAAAACCAAAAACGAGGAGCAGTGTTACATAGCAAAAATCCGATTCAAATCTATATACCCTATTCGTGGTATTTTTTTTGACCCTTTTAAAGGTTATTTAGATTAAATCTAAATAAAGATAGCTAACTTTGTGGCAAATATTAAGGCAATGATAAAAGTAAAAGATAACGCAAAAGAGAAAATTTCTGCTTTGCTAGCTGAAAGCGGCAAACCTGAGGGAAGCTTTGTAAGAGTAGGCGTTAAGGGCGGTGGATGCTCAGGCCTCATGTACAATTTAGATTTTGACTCAGACTTAACAGATAACGATAAAGTATTTGAAGATAACGGAGTAAAAGTGGTGGTTGATAAAAAAAGCATGCTTTACCTACTGGGAACTGAATTAGAATATTCAGGCGGATTAAACGGTAAAGGATTTAGTTTTATTAATCCAAACGCCTCAAGAACCTGTGGTTGTGGCGAAAGCTTTTCAATTTAATCCTTAAAAAACAGAACTATGGCATCAGAAGATGAATTATTAGCAGAGGTAACCTCCAGCGAATATAAGTACGGATTCTATACCAACATTGAATCAGACAAAGCGCCGAAAGGGCTGAACGAAGACATTATTCGCCTCATTTCTGCAAAGAAAAATGAACCCGAGTGGCTACTTGAATATCGATTGAGTGCATTAAAAGCATGGCAAGAAATGATTGAGCCAGAGTGGGCGCACATCGATTATCCAAAACCTGACTTTCAAGACTTGCACTACTACTCTGCTCCTAAACCAAAAAAGCAGTTAGATAGCCTTGATGATGCAGATCCTGAGTTACTGGAGATGTATAATAAACTAGGCATTTCTATTGACGAGCAGAAAAAGCTTGCAGGTGTTGCAGTGGATATTGTAATGGATTCGGTTTCTGTAAAAACGACTTTCCAAGACAAACTATTCGAATTGGGGATTATCTTTTGCTCATTCAGTGAAGCCGTGCAGAATCACCCAGATTTAGTCCGCAAATACTTAGGTACAGTGGTGCCAAAAACAGATAATTTTTATGCAGCACTAAATGCAGCCGTATTTACCGATGGTTCGTTTTGCTACATTCCGAAAGGTGTAAAATGCCCAATGGAATTATCAACTTACTTCCGTATTAATGAGGCCAACACTGGTCAATTTGAACGAACGTTAGTAGTTGCTGATGAAGGTAGTTATGTCAGCTATCTAGAAGGCTGTACTGCTCCAATGCGTGACGAGAATCAGCTACATGCCGCTGTAGTAGAATTAGTTGCCTTAGACAATGCTGAAATAAAGTATTCGACTATTCAGAACTGGTACCCTGGTAATAAAGAGGGAAAAGGTGGAATTTATAATTTCGTTACAAAAAGAGGGTTATGCGAAACCAACGCAAAGATTTCTTGGACACAAGTAGAAACTGGTTCTGCAGTAACTTGGAAATACCCTGGTTGTATTTTGAAAGGAGACAACTCTATAGGAGAGTTTTACTCCGTAGCAGTAACAGCCAATCACCAACAGGCAGATACCGGATCTAAGATGATTCATGTTGGGAAAAACACCAAGAGTACCATTATCTCAAAAGGGATTTCAGCCGGTGTAAGTAATAATTCATACAGAGGCTTAGTAAACATTGGTAAAAAAGCGACCAATGCTAGAAACTTTACACAATGTGACTCTTTATTAATGGGCGATAAATGTGGCGCACACACATTCCCTTACATCGAAGTAGGCAATAAATCTGCGAAAGTAGAGCATGAGGCAACGACTTCTAAAATTGGTGAAGACCAAATTTTCTATTGCTTACAGCGAGGAATGGATGAGCAAACTGCTATTGGATTAATTGTAAATGGATACTGTAAAGAAATCTTGAATCAATTGCCGATGGAATTTGCTGTAGAAGCTCAAAAATTATTAGAAATCAGCCTAGAAGGATCAGTAGGATAAATTAATAAAACGACAATATACTCCTCGAAAGAGGAGGAAACGTACAGAAAAAGAAACACCATGATTAAGATAGAAAACTTACATGCATCAATTGATGGTCAGCCAATTTTAAAAGGAATTAACTTAGAGGTTAAACCTGGCGAAGTACACGCAATTATGGGTCCTAATGGATCAGGTAAAAGCACACTTGCTTCTGTTTTGGCAGGTAGAGAAGAGTATGAAATTACAGAAGGGACAGTAACCTTTGAAGGGAAAGATTTATTGGATTTAGGCGCAGAAGATAGAGCAAGAGAAGGAATTTTCCTAGCTTTTCAATACCCTGTAGAAATTCCTGGTGTCAGTAATATCAATTTCTTAAAAACGGCTATTAATGAAGTACGCAAGTATAAAGGCGAAGAGCCTATGGCTGCTAAAGATTTTTTGAAGCGTGTAAAAGAGAAGTCGGCTTTAGTAGAACTAGATAATTCTTTGGCCTCTAGATCAGTAAATGAAGGTTTTTCTGGTGGTGAGAAAAAGAGAAATGAAATTTTCCAAATGGCGATGCTAGAGCCAAAACTGTCCATCTTGGATGAAACTGACTCTGGTTTGGATATCGATGCTTTGAGAATCGTTGCTAACGGTGTAAACAAATTAAAATCAGCAGATAATGCAAGTATTGTAATCACACACTACCAACGTTTACTGGATTACATCGTTCCTGATTTTGTACACGTATTGTACAATGGAAAAATCATTAAATCTGGACCCAAAGAATTAGCATTAGAGCTAGAAGAAAAAGGCTATGATTGGTTGAAAAAAGACCAAGCAATAGAAGCCTAATCTACCACACCTCAAACAGTATATAATGAGCGAAATAGCAACAATGAACGTTAAAGATCAATTTCTATCGACTTTTGGTGTGCAAGATTTTCATTTTGATACAGCGGCCTCAAAGGCTGCAAGAAATGAAGCGTCAGAAAGAATCAAAGGCCTAGAGTTTCCAACCTCGAAAACAGAATACTGGAAATATACGCGAATAAACCGCATTCTAAAAGCGGAATATAAAATAACTGAAAGTACTGTAAATATTGATATTACCCCATACCTCATCGAAGGGATGGAGAAAAATGTATTGGTATTTGTAAACGGTTTTTACCGCAACGATTTATCAAAGATTACAGCACAAGAGGGTGTAATAGCCTGTGCGCTATCAGAAGCAAAAGAAAAACACGCTGACTTGTTTTCTGCCTACTTTTCTAAAAAAGTGCCAGCGGATGAGATTTTTGCAAACGTCAATACGGCTTTTCATCAAGATGGAGCATTAATTCATTTTGCTAAAAAGCAAAAAGCAGATCAGCCAATTCATATCTTGAATTTAATCGATGGTGACCAGATCATATCTAACCCAAGGAATCTGATTATTGGTGAAGCTTTCAGCGAAGGAAAAGTAGTTACTAGCTATCACAACTTAAATGGTGGCAAATCATTTACCAATGCCGTTAATGAGTGCTTTGCGGCTGAAAATTCTTTTTTGGAGTTGAATAAATTGCAAGAAGAAGATGGTACATCATTTCACATAGCAGGTGACCAAGTACACCAAGAAAAAAGTGGAAACTTTACCATTAATACGTTTACTTTCAACGGTGATATTGTTAGAAATAACTTAAACATTGCGGTAGCGGGTGAAAATGGATATACCTCATTGAATGGTTTTTACCTACCAAAGGCAAAACAACTCGTAGACAACCACACAAGAGTGGATCATTTGGTTCCTCACTGTGAGTCACATGAATTATACCGTGGGGTAATCGACGATAAAGCAACAGCTGTATTTAACGGAAAAGTAATGGTGCACAGAGATGCGCAGAAAACCAACGCTTTTCAAGCCAATAACAATGTGCTACTTTCTGACGATGCGACGATCAACTCTAAACCCGAGTTAGAAATCTATGCCGATGATGTAAAATGTAGCCACGGTTCTACGATTGGGCAGTTGGATGAAGAGGCGATATTTTACCTAAGAGCAAGAGGATTATCAGAAGATAGTGCCATTCGATTATTATTGAACGCTTTTGCAGCTGATGTGTTAGAACACGTAGGAATTGAATCATTCCGCTTATTAGTTGAAGAAAAAATCGAAAACGGTTTAAAGAAGTAGCACATGAGTTTTAATATCGAAGCATTACGAAGTCAATTTCCAATCCTTGAGCGTAAAGTCAATGGGCAACCATTGGTTTATTTCGACAATGGAGCTACTGCGCAAAAGCCGCAGGTGATGATTGATGCTTTGAATACGTATTACAGCTTTGAAAATGCTAATATTCACCGAGGAGTTCATTCGCTAAGTCAAGAAGCAACAACGGCTTTTGAAGCGGCAAGAACAAAGGCTCAAAACTACTTTAATGCGGAAAAAAGTCACGAGATAATTTTTACCAAAGGAACGACTGATGGCATTAACCTTTTGGCCGGTTCTTTCGGGAGGACGTTCTTAAACGAAGGAGACGAGGTAATTATCTCTACCATGGAGCATCATTCGAACATTGTGCCGTGGCAGATGATTTGTGATGAGCGTAAAGCGAAATTGAGAATTGCTCCAATTAATGAGAAGGGTGAGCTGTTGATTGATGAGTTAAAAGCGATGGTCAACGACAAAACCAAGTTGATTTCAATCGTTCACATTTCTAATGCATTAGGAACCATCAATCCGGTAAAAGAAATCATTGATTTTGCACATGCAAATAATGTATTGGTAATGGTAGACGGAGCACAATCAGTGCCACACATGAAAGTAGATGTGCAAGCATGGGATTGTGATTTCTTTGTTTTTTCAGCCCATAAAATGTTTGGCCCTACAGGGATTGGTGTACTTTACGGAAAAGAGCATTTATTGAATAAAATGCCTCCTTACCAAGGTGGAGGTGATATGATAAAGACGGTTTCTTTTGAGAAAACCACTTATAATGAGTTACCGCACAAATTTGAAGCGGGCACTCCGAACATTGCTGCAGGTGTAGCATTGAGCGCTACGTTTGACTTTCTAAATACATTGGATTGGGAAGCCATTCATACGCACGAAACCGAATTACTCGATTATGCTACTACTAAATTGAAAAAGGTTGAGGGCATCCGTTTTATTGGTGAAGCCAAAGAAAAAGCAAGTGTCATTTCCTTTTTGGTAGATGGAACGCACCCCTTTGATGTAGGTGTAATTTTAGATCAGATGGGAATAGCTGTAAGAACAGGACACCACTGCACACAGCCATTAATGGATTGGTACAATATCCCTGGAACCATAAGAGCTTCATTTGCTATATATAATACAAAAGAAGAAGTAGACAAAATGATTGTGGCACTCAACAGAGCCATCAAAATGTTACGATAATGACAATCAACGAGCGACAAGACGAAATAATTGAAGAGTTTTCTATCTTCTCCGATTGGATGGATAAATACGAGCATATCATTAGCTTGGGAAAAGAACTCCCCATCATCGATCAGACGAAAAAAACAGAAGAAAACATTATCAAAGGATGCCAAAGTCAAGTATGGCTTGATGGCCAATTAACGGACGGTAAAGTAGATTTTACCGCCGACAGTGATGCAATTATAACCAAAGGAATAATTGCCTTACTTATACGCGTAGTTTCTAATCAGACCCCTGATGAAATACTGAACAACGAACTTTATTTCATCGATCAAATAGGATTAAAAGAACACTTATCGCCTACACGTTCGAATGGTTTAGTGAGTATGGTAAAGAAAATGAAACTATTCGCCCTTGGCTACAAAGCTAAAACTGAAAATTAAGATGGAAAAGAATAAAACAGACATCACCCCAAGACAGGTAGAAGATCAAGTAATAGAGGTACTCAGTACGATTTATGACCCTGAAATTCCTGTAAATATATACGAGCTAGGGCTCATTTATGAAGTAAAAGTTGATGAAGAGTTTAATGTAAATATAGAGATGACGTTAACTTCTCCTAACTGCCCAGTGGCTGAATCAATGCCAAATGAAGTAGAGCAAAAAACAGGGGATTTATGGTCAGTAAAAAGCTCTAAAGTGAACATCGTATGGGAGCCAACTTGGGATAAAGAAATGATGAGCGAAGAAGCAAAATTAGAATTAGGATTCTTATAAACTATGGCGGAAGAGATTATCAATAGAGTTGCAAAAAGCGGAATTATTACTCTCAATTTAGAAGAGTACTATGTTGAAGGTGATCGTGTGGCTTATGATATCAAGCAAAATCTGTGGGAAGGAATAGCGCTGAAAGAAAAAGACTTTCGAGAATTCATTAAAACCAACGATTGGTCGGTTTACCAAGATCAATTGGTGGCTATTCATTGTTCGGTTGATGCAATTGTACCAACTTGGGCTTATATGCTCTTATCCATAGCACTTCAACCTTACGCTAAATGCGTTCATTTCGGCGATATATCGACGATGAATCAAGTACTATTTGAAGAACAACTAAACAAAATAGACTTTTCTCAATACCAAGATGCAAGAATTGTAATCAAAGGCTGCGGTGATAAAGCTGTTCCCGAATCAGCTTACGTAACTCTAACAAATAAATTACTTCCATTCGCGAAGGCCATAATGTATGGAGAGCCTTGTAGTACTGTTCCGCTGTTTAAGAAGCCGAGAATTTAACTTAAAAATTAGTTCAGTTTAAAGTCTTTCCAAATAAACGATCCCTTATAAGTTATAACTAAATTTTATTATTAACTTAATAACCAATCGATAGCTTTGTCTCTATTCGAAAATAGTTTGGTAGGAATAGGTGGTTTATCAACACGGATGAAAAAGTTTGCCATAATTCGATAAGCTAAACTGTTGACATAAAGCGCCATTTTTTCAGTTTCAAAACCAGTTTTCATTTCTTCTGCAAAAGTCGCTCTTGCCTCCGGGGTCATATTAAAAAACTCCTTTGTAGCAGTAATCATAGTATATTTATTTGTGCCATTATTAAAGGCCCTAGATGTATTTATTACTAACAAAGCTTCTTTCCTATCAATCAGTGTATTCTTTTGGTAGTCCACCTCCAATAGATCTATTTCCTGTACATAATATATTTGAGCAAACCCCAAATCTTTTACTAGAGTCCTTAAATCCAACGAATATTTATTTGAGCTTGTACTATTCATTTCTTAGGAAATTAATCCTTTTTACAACGTCGTAATACTCCATGAAAAATAAACCTCTTAACATAAACTGAAGTAGCTATAGTGACTTTTTATCAGAACTAAACTCTGATAACCAGACTAGTGCATCGTCCTTAGTCTTAAATATTTTACAGGGCTGAGGTGGTTTGGCGAATTTGATATAAAAACTTGCAGATATCCGATTTGCTAATATTTTAGTTACAAATGCTGTTGCAACCGAATAGTGGTTTTTACGCTGGGCATCTGCTAAAAAATTTATACAATCAGTTGAAATCGTTAAAAAATCCTCTGTAGAAGTTACTAAAAATAATGCTGATCTATCATTAACAAGCTTTCTAAACTCTTCAACCATCACTTCCATGTGCTCTAATTCGATGGTAAAGTTAGAGTTGAATTCTATTTCTAATAGATTACTTGAGTGACTGTAGTTTAGTTTAACAAAGTCTAAATCGACTGCTTGGACAGTGTCGTTTTTGTTGCCCATCTATTTTGGGGTTAGAGTTTTTGTGGTCTTTATTTAAATTGGAGCGAAAATAGGTCTATTGATTTGAATACTGTATTTAAATCATGTTAATAATCCAATATTTTATGTGTCTAATAAAACTATATAAATTGGGAGTTTAGTATAAAGTTAAGTTAGTAGGCTCGTTCATTACTTCCTTCAATGTAGTTGATAAAGCTCTTATTCACAACCTTGTTTCCTCCTGGCGTTGGATAATCTCCTGTGAAGTACCAATCCCCTTTATGATTAGGGATAGCTTTATGCAAACCTTCTATGGTTTGATAAATAATTTGGACATCAGCATTAATGCCTTCAGGACGCAATAGCTCACTTATTTTGGACGAAATCTCCTCAGCAGTAAAAGGAGCATATATTTCTTTTACATAGTTTCGTATCTCTTCTTTCGGCAAGTTAACTTGCGCCTTACACCGCTTATATACATCAGTTATAATGGCTTCCTTTCCTTGCTCTTTCAATAAGGTAATAGCTGCAACAAAGGCAATAAAATCACCTAATTTAGCCATGTCAATACCATAACAATCAGGATAGCGTATCTGTGGAGCAGAAGAAACGATAATAATCTTCTTAGGCCCTAAGCGGTCCAGAATTCTAAAAATACTCTGCTTTAATGTGGTTCCTCTAACTATTGAGTCATCTATAACGACTAAATTGTCTTGACCCTTAGCCAATGCACCATAAGTAACATCATACACATGCGCGACTAAGTCGTCCCTTCCACTATCTTGAGTGATAAACGTTCTCAGTTTTGCATCTTTAATCGCAATCTTTTCTGCTCTTGCCCTCTTTGAAAGCACTTCAGTTAGTTGCTCATCAGTTGCATCAGCACCTAATGCTCTAATTTCTATTAGTTTATTTTGATTGATGTAATCTTCCATTCCTTTTACCATTCCATAAAAGGCTGTTTCTGCCGTATTTGGAATAAAAGAGAAAACACTATTATCTACATCATAATCAATACTTTTTAAAACTTCAGGTGTTATAGAACGCCCCAATTCTTGGCGTTCTTTATAAATATCTGCGTCACTTCCCCTGGAGAAATAAATACGCTCAAAAGAACATTGCTTCTCTTCCAAAGGTTGGCGAACTAACTCCTCAGATACAGTACCATCTTTTTTTATAATAAGTGCGTGACCTGGCTTAATCTCTTTTATTGAATCTAAGGGTACGTTAAAGGCTGTCTGGATTACAGGACGCTCTGAAGTTACCACTACTACTTCATCATCTTGGTAGTAATGCGCTGGACGTATACCAGAGGGGTCTCTCAATACAAAAGCATCTCCATGTCCCATTAATCCGGCCATAGCATATCCGCCGTCCCATTGACTTGCAGCGCTTTCCAAAATATTTTGGATATCTAGCTTCTTGGCAATCCGTGCGGAGATTTCTTCGTTGGTAAACCCTAGTGTTTTATATTCTTTGAAAAGTTTATTGTTTTCTTCATCTAAAAAGTGACCTATTTTCTCCAATACAGTCACTGTGTCCGACATCTCTTTTGGATGCTGACCAATATTTACCAATACATCAAATAGCTCATCTACATTCGTCAGGTTAAAGTTACCTGCTACTACTAGATTACGGGTCATCCAATTATTCTGACGTAAAAATGGGTGACAGTTTTCAATACTGTTTCTACCAAAAGTACCGTACCTTAAATGTCCTAGAAACAGCTCACCTGTAAAGCCAACATTTTCCTTGAGCCATTTAGTATCCTTTAATCGCTCAGGATCTTTTTCATAAACGTCTTGGATTGCTCCATTAATTTTATCGAAAACATCTTGGATAGGCTTACTGCTATTTGATCGGTGTCTACTAATGTAGCGCTCACCGGGCTGCATGTCGAATTTAATGTTAGCAACTCCTGCTCCGTCCTGTCCTCTGTTGTGTTGCTTTTCCATTAAAAGGTAAAGCTTATTGATTCCGTACGTTGCGGTCCCGTACTTCTCTAGATAATAATCTAGTGGTTTAAGTAGTCGAATGAGGGCAATCCCGCACTCGTGTTTAATTGAGTCACTCATTAAAATAGCTGTTTAGCACCCTAAAAATATGAGGTGCAAATTTAGGATTAAATCCAATCTTAAAGAAATCACGAACAGGATATAAAAGCAGGCAATGGGCCTTTGGTATCTGATTGATAATCAAATGAAATCTTTTTTGTTCATACCTAACCAATTCAGGGCATTATCTGCCAACAACTTACCTTTCAACTGATCAGAATATGGCATACTATTAATCAACTTACCAGGAGCTAACTCGCCTAATGGAAATGGGTAATCTGTGCCCAATGCGACAAAATCTTCTCCCATAGTATTAATCACAAAGTCGAGTGCTTGTGGGTCGTGAACCAATGAGTCAATGTAGAACTTTCCCAAATAATCCCTCGGATTAACATTGTTATCAATAGCACACAAATCAGGGCGAACATTAAACCCATGCTCCACTCTACCGATAGTAGATGGAAATGATCCACCACCATGGGCAAATGCTACTTTTAGATTTGGTAATCGTTCAAAAACACCACCAAAAATCATGGAACAAATAGCCAACGATGTTTCTGCAGGCATTCCTACTAACCACGGCAGCCAATATCGCTCCATCTTGTCTTTACCCATCATATCCCACGGATGTACAAAAACCGACATTTCTAAATCCTGAGCAGCCTCAAAAATGGGGAATAATTCAGGAGAACTAAGGTTCCAATCGTTCACATGGCTTCCGATCTGGATTCCTTTCAAGCCTATTTCTTTGCATCGTTTTAACTCTTCAATAGCAAGCTCAGCATCTTGCATTGGCACGGTACCCAAACCGATAAATCGTTTGGGATATCTAGCAACTATATCGGCAATGTGATCATTTAAAAATTTGGAAACCTCTAAGCAATCATATGGTTTAGCCCAATAACTGAACATTACCGGAACGGTAGATAGCACTTGAACATCAACATGGTGATGACCACACTCTTTTATTCGGGCCTCAGCCGACCAACAGTTATCTTCAATTTCTCGAAAAAACTTATTATCCATCATCATTCTAGCGCAGCAAGGCTTATGGTGATCTAAGTGTATAAAACCGCCATAACCGAACTTCTCTCGAAAGTTGGGAATATTTTCTGGTAAAATGTGTGTGTGAATATCTATTGTAAGCAACTCTGCCATATCTTAAACGAACCTTTCATCTACTTCCATAACTGTCCCGCATTCTTTGCAGGTTCTTAATTCCTCAGATGCGTAAAATTTACGAAATACTGGGATAAAGTCTTTCTCTATGCTGTTCAGCACAAAGTATTCATCAAATAATTTAGCATTGCAATTATCGCAAAACCAAAGCAATCCATCTTTCTCTCCATTGATACGCTTTCGCTCAATTACCAGACCGATAGAACCTTCAGACCTAATGGGTGAATGAGGGACACGAGCTGGCAATAAGAAAATTTCTCCTTCTTTGATCGGCACTTCTACCGCTTTGCCGTCTTCTTGAATCTTTACAATAATATCACCTTCAAGCTGGTAAAAGAATTCCTCGCCTTCTTCCCAATGATAATCTTTTCGAGCATTAGGTCCACCTACTACCATTACGATAAATTCTGCATCTTCGTAAACTAGTTTATTCCCAACTGGTGGCTTTAATAAATGGCGATGCTCATCTATCCATTTTTGAAAATTAAAAGGTCTTCTAATTGCCATGATGCGTAAATTTAATTGAGTGTTCTAAGGTAATAAGTTTTGCTGATGCCACAAAGCTAGCCAACAACTTTTGAGAATGCTACAAGTAATAGCTAATTTAGCGACTTCAATAAAACAGCTATCATATGAATTTAGATTTAACAAACAGACGAGCATTAGTAAGTGGAAGTACCGCAGGAATTGGAAAAGCAATCGCAATAGAGCTTGCAAATATGGGTGCTCACATTACTTTATTAGCAAGAAATGAGGATAAACTGACTGCTGTTTTAGCTGAACTGCCAAATTCTGGCAATCAACAACACGACTATATTGTAGCTGATTTTAGCCAAACAGACCAAGTAAAACGAGCGATAGAAAATTACCTTTCAGGTGGAAAAACGGTAAACATACTAATCAACAATACTGGTGGACCACCTGCAGGACCAATTGAAAATGCATCAACCGATGAGTTTGTTGCTGCTTTTTCCATGCACTTGATCAACAATCACACATTAGCTACAGCAGTAAAGCAAGGAATGATAGACTCAGGATATGGTCGTATTATCAATATTATTTCAACCTCTGTAAAAATCCCGTTAACTGGTTTAGGAGTTTCAAATACAGTTCGTGGAGCAGTAGGAAACTGGTCGAAAACGATGGCGAACGAACTCGGGAAATATGGTATTACGGTAAACAACGTGCTTCCAGGAGCTACAGCAACAGAGCGACTCAGCCAAATAGTATCTAACAAGGCGACAAAAACTGGAAAAGCAGAAGACGAAGTGATGAAAGGAATGGAAGCACAAGTTCCAATGAACAGAGTAGCACAGCCGGAAGAGGTTGCCAATGCAGCTGCCTTTTTAGCCTCTCCTGCTGCTAGTTACATCAACGGAATTAACATTCCTGTAGATGGAGGAAGAACCGGCAGTTTATAACCGGTATTGGAGAAGTATTCCCGCTCGGTATTTAACTGAAAATAGAAAAGTCGGGTTGTTATTTTGATTTTTATTCATGAAAGATTGCATGACGCTTTATATCAACGCTCGCTTTTTAACTCAGCAAACCACGGGTGTGCAGCGCTTTGCTATGGAGATTTGCAAAGAATTATCTAAACGAGCTGATGTTGATCTCATTTTATTGGCACCTCAGAACATTATCAATCATGGGTATCCTAAAAAAGTCAAACTGATTACTTTTGGCAAGTATTCTGGCCATTTATGGGAGCAACTTGAACTCCCCAAATACCTTAAGAAAATAGGAAGTCCGCTCCTACTCAACTTATGCAATACGGCTCCATTAAATTACAAGAATACAGCAGTTACTATTCATGATTTAGCATTTAAACAACATCCGGAATGGTTTACCCTACCATTTAGGGTATTATATAATTTCCTAATCCCAAAAATTGCACGAAAAGCACAAGTGGTTTTTACTGTCAGTAACTCCGTAAAGGAAGAACTCACTTCTTGTTATCAATTAGAGCATCACAAAATACATGTAGTATATAATGGGCTTCCTGAAGTATTCCAAACAATGGGTTTGACCGGAAAAAAAGAAGATAGAACTCCTTACTTTCTCGCCATGGGTGGAAAGAACCCTAGAAAAAACCTGAACCGAGTAATTGAAGCTTTTGAGCAGCTTCCGGATAAGCAATACACCCTAAGGGTAGTAGGCCAATCAGATGCAAATTTTAACACTTCAAAAGACAGGAACAAAAAATCATCATTCCCCATTGTATTTCATACTGAAACAAGTGATGAGGAGCTGAAAGAACTTTATATCGGAGCTACAGGCCTAATCTACCCTTCTCTATATGAAGGATTTGGAATCCCTCCATTAGAGGCACTAAATTTAAATTGTCCTATTATTTTATCTAATATTACTGTGTTCGAGGAATTGTACGCCAATTTTGCCATATTTGTCGATCCATATGATGTCAATAGTATTTCAGAAGGGATTCAACAGTTAGCAAAAGGAGAAAACAAGCCAATTGATAAAAAAGAACTTCTTATATTGAACGCCACCTGCTCTTTTGAACAGTCGGCCGATGTGCTATCTAATGTCATCAATAAGTTATAACAGTGGTATTAGAGAAATCTCATACCTATAAAATTAAGGCAAATTGGGAAAAAAAATTAAGGTTGCTATTGTGCATGATTGGTTCACCGTGAACGGAGGAGCAGAGAAAGTGTGCAGAGAAATTGTCAACTGTTATCCAGATGCTGATATTTATAGCTTGATTGATTTCTTGTCTGAAGAGGACAGGAAGACCATCTTAAATGGAAAAAAGAGTAACACCTCTATTATTCAACACTTCCCATTTCCTCGAAAACTCTATCGTTACTATTTACCGTGGTTCCCTTATGCTATTGAACAGTTGGATCTCTCTTCGTACGATTTAATTATATCATCCTCTTATGCGGTAGCCAAAGGTGTATTAGTCAATAGTAATCAGCTGCATGTCTGCTATTGTCATAGCCCTATGCGATATTTATGGGATCTGTATTTTGATTATGTGACCAAAACAACTTGGAAAAATTTTATTCCAAATTACTTCATGCGAAAACACTTGTCAAAACTAAGGGTTTGGGATGTTGTTTCAAGTAACCGAGTAGATGTATTTGTAGCTAACTCTAAAAATATCGCGCAACGTATCAACAAGGTTTACCGGAGAGATGCAGAAGTCGTTTATCCACCAATGAACACCGAGCGTTTTCAGTTAATAAATGAAAAAGAAGACTATTATGTTTCTGCATGCAGGCTTGTACCTTACAAAAAAGTAGAGCTTATTGTAAAAGCGTTTAAATTACTGCCAAATAAACGGCTAAAGGTAGCTGGAGGTGGTCCTGAACTCAATAAAATAAAAAATTTAGCAAAGGGCTCTCCCAACATTGAAGTTTTAGGGTATGTCGAATCTGAAGCCTTACCTGCTATAGTTGGGAAGGCGAAAGGCTTCATTAATGCTTCTTTCGAAGACTTTGGAATTGCCCCGGTAGAAGCACAAGCCTGTGGAACACCCATTATCGCCTACAGCAAAGGTGGAATTCTAGAAACTACAATAGAGGATAAAACTGCTGTTTATTTTAACGAGCAATCCGTTGAATCCATTGTGGCTGCAATAAATAAAATTGAAACTACTTCACTATGGAATGCTGAAGAAATTAGTGCATTTGCCTCTGGTTTTAATAATGAACGCTTTCGAACAGAGCTCACCAAAATAGTTGATCGATGTCTGTAAAGTCATTTTTTAAAGAGCACTCTTTTATTGTCATGAGTTGCTGTTTAGCTGCCTCTATGGTACTGTTTAGGAAAGCCACCCCCTACTTTATTGGTTTTTGGTTTATTAGCACCATTTTTGCAGCCTTTCAAAATAAAAATGAACCTTTTGGGCAGAACATCAAATGGACATCAATAATTGCTTCACTATTTGGGATTTACCTGGTATATTTTCTTTTGTCTGATTTTAGCAGGTCTGCGAGCCAAGCAATTGAAATAAAGGCTTCTTTTCTTGTTTTTCCATTGGGCTTTTTCCTCAGAAGAAAACCAATCACCCAAAAAGAACTTTCGATAATTCTGCTTTTCTATCAGTTGGCCTGCTTGGCTTCTGCAACTTTTGTTTCTGTTAGATTATTAGATGCAGGTGTGCTAAGTCTTGGACATTTATCTGCAAATGAATTTACTTTTGCAGTTCGAACTTTTTCAGAAGACACATTAGGAGTACACCCTACCTACCTCAGCATCTTTTATTTGTTTTCGATTTATCTTACAGTTAGCAAAAATGGGTACCATCAGTGGATTCATAGACCGATTCTAAAAAATTCACTAAGAACGATACACCTCTTGGTAACGAGCACCATATGCCTGCTCTTGGTGGCAAAGGCTCCATTAATAGGTTTCATCATTGCATTTGGTGTAGTTAGCACCCTTAAAAGTTGGAAAAAAGGATTACTGCTACTGGCCTCAGGAATACTAGGGCTTGCTGCTCTGATATTTTTTGTTCCATCAATCGGAAACCGGTTTAAAGAAATTACTAAAACATCAGAAGTTACTAATGAAGAAACTTCTGTGAACTCCATGAACATACGAAGCAGTATCTTCAGCTGCTCTACTGAAATTATTGCAGAAAATTGGGTGTTTGGTGTTGGCCTAGACCATGTGCAAAGTCGCTTAAATAGTTGTTATGACAACTATAAAAACGAAGAACTATCATCGAAAGACTACAACACACATAATCAATATTTTGACTTACTATTATCAGTAGGACTAATTGGGTTACTCAGCTTCCTTCTTCTTTTAGTTTTTCCGTTAGGAATAAGCAATATAATATCAAACACCCACCTGCTATTTTTTAAGGTTTTTATTGGTATTTGTTTCTTGTCAGAAAATATATTGAGCAGGCAACACGGTGTTGTTTTCTTTATAATGATTAACTGTATTTTTATCTCCAATTACTATTGGAGAAAAACCAATAATGAGACCGTAACATTCTAAGTTTTCAATTAGCGGATAATCCATAACTTTGACTTCATTTTAAACTACAATTAGTGAGTAATATCCAACCGTCTAAAAAAAGCCAAATAGCTCATTTTTTTAACCTGATTTGGATTCTTTCCCTAAAGAACCTAAAACTGCGGTATAAAAATTCTATTCTTGGATTTATGTGGAGTTTATTGACTCCACTCCTCTACCTAGCTATTTTCACCTTCATTTTTAGTAATGCTTTTCCTGATGTGGAGAACTATCCGCTCTATGCATTAACGGGGCTTATTTTTTGGAACTTTTATAGCAATGCTACTACCACAGCAATTAATTCCGTAATTAACAGCCGAGGAGTATTGAAGTCAATAAAAGTAGAGACTATTGCTTTGCCAATTTCTGAAGTCGCAACTTCAATCATAAACCTACTCTTTTCATTTATTCCATTTGGAATACTGATGATCATATTTGATGCCTCTATAGGCTTCGAAACGTTGCTCATCTTTATCGTAATGCTACTCTTTTCGTTATTTACATTAGGTATCGGACTTTTTGTTTGCGCTTTTAACGTTTACTTTAGAGATGTTGGATTGCTTTATACTTCTCTTACTCCCGCATTGTTTTATTTTACACCGATCGCTTATTCTACTAGTTTGGTTCCAGGTCAGTTTCAACTACTCATTAAATTAAACCCGTTGTATCACTTTATGGACATATTCCGAACCATTTTGTATTATAACGAAGTGCCTAGTTTACAGTCTTGGGGAATAATTACTGGCATTACAGCAGTATTTTTTGGTGCAGGCATATTGGTGTTTAAAAAACTAGAGAAAGGATTCATTTCAAATTACTAATCAATGGAAGAAAAAATTACAAATCGAGAAGTAATCATTGAGGCGAAAGATCTTTCTGTTGGTTTTTTAGTTACCAAACATGGAATCAATAATTTTAAGGATTTCCTACTTACAATGGGAATCAAGAAGTTATTTGAAAACAAAGAAGTTTTAAATGGCTTTAACTTAAAAATATACAAGGGAGAGTGTTTTGGAATAATGGGACGAAATGGCTCCGGAAAGAGTACGTTCTTAAGGGCTATTTCAGGAATCATGAAGCCAAACAAAGGAACGCTCACCGTAAATGGTAAAGTGGCTCCAATGATGGCATTAGGGGTTGGTTTAGAACCTGAGCTCACCGGATTAGAAAACATAAAGCTATTGGGTACCCTTATGGGACTAACCCAAAAAGAAATTAAAGATTCCTTAGATGCAATTATTGAGTTCTCAGAGCTCAACGATTATGACATCAACTCCCAAGTAAAACGATACTCTCAGGGGATGTTGGCTCGATTGGCTTTTTCTATCACTGTGGCTAAAGACCCGGAAATTTTAATTGTTGATGAAGCATTAACTGTTGGTGACCTTGGGTTTAAGCAGAAGTGCGCAAAAAGAATAGAAGAAATCCGAAAAAACGGTAGTACCATTATTTATGTTTCCCACCATTTAGAAGACATTAGAAGTATCTGCAAAAGAGCTTGTTTTATTAAAGATGGGAAAGTCTTAAAAGTTGGCCCTATTGAAGAAATCTCCGATTTGTATGAATTAGAGATGGCTAAAAAGAAGGGAAAATAATAGGAGATTAAATCGATTACTACAGTGGGACTAATAGGAAAAATAAGAGAAGTCATCGGTCGTCAGACTTTTATGCAAAGCCAAGAAAAATGGAGCTTTCACAGGTTCATGGTTTTTTTCTTTTCAATTGACGGGTTTAAAAAAATGGTTCGTTTTGCAGGCAAAGTTCTGCGGTATGTGTGGAGGAAGTACTTTGGTGGTCCGCAGACAGAAGATTTGGTTTACGCCAAATGGAGAAAGAAAAACATGCCAAAGAAAAAGGACTTTGAGGCATATGCAGCTAGTGTAGAAGAATTAAAAAGTCAGCCATTATTTTCTATTATTCTACCTGTTTATGAGCCCAACATATCCTATTTCAAGCAAGCTATAGATTCAGAACTAACACAGGTTTACACAAACTGGGAACTGTGTATTTCAGACGACTGCTCATCTAACGATGAATTAATTAGCTACTTAAAAGAGCTAGAAAAAAATCCAAAAATTAAAGTCCACTACAGAACTACTAACGGGCATATATCAGCCAATAGTAATTCCGCATTATCGATGGCCACCGGGAACTATGTCTGTTTTATGGATCATGATGATTTGCTGACGAAAGACGCACTGTATCAATTTGCGGTAACAATAAATGAAGACCCCATAGCAGATATCCTATATTCTGATGAAGATAAGATTACCAACAAAGGCCGTTTTGTACAGCCAAATTTTAAGCCACAATGGAGCCCTGACACCTTTTTATCAAGAAATTACTTAGGACATTTTGTAGGGCTTAAGAAATCAATTATTGATCAAATTGATGGATTTAGACTAGGTTTCGAAGGTAGCCAAGACTATGATCTTTTACTACGAGCAACTGAAAAAGCAACTTGCATCAAGCGAATACCCAAAATCTTATACCATTGGAGGATGCATGAGCAATCAACTGCCATGAATGAAGATGCAAAAGATTATGCTTTTTTAAGCGGTGTAAAAGCACTAGATGAGACTTTTCAAAGAAGAGGTATAGATGCTAAAGCTACCCTACAGAAAGGAAAGCCAGGTTTTT
>CBFHZL010000029.1:0-24490 GCA_965660325.1 uncultured Acidiluteibacter sp. | reverse complement strand
ATCCAAAGTAAACGTAAATGGTGGAGCGATAGCTTTAGGTCATCCACTAGGATGTACAGGAGCTAAACTGACGGTGCAAGTATTGAATGAATTAAAAAAGAGAGGAGGCAAATATGGCATGGTAACTATGTGCGTAGGAGCAGGACAAGGGGCAGCAGGAATCTTCGAATTACTATAACTATTAACTAAAAAAACTTACAACTATGAGCGATATCACAAAAGGCGGAGAGTTTTTGATCAAAGACACCGACGCGAAAAACATATTTATACCAGAAGATTATACGGAAGAGCAACGAATGATTGCAGATTCTTGTAATGAATTTTTAGATGCAGAAGTATTTCCAAACTTAGACCGAATTGATGCACTAGAGGATGGTTTAATGCCATCATTATTAGACAAAGCAGGTGAACTTGGTTTGTTAGGAATTTCGGTTCCGGAAGATTTAGGCGGATTTGGAAAAGGATTTGTAACCTCTATGCTGACCGCAGAAGTTACAGGAGCAGGCCACTCCTTTGCAGTGGCCTTATCAGCACACACAGGAATCGGTACGTTACCAATACTTTATTACGGTAACGATGAGCAAAAAGCAAAGTACATTCCAAAATTGGCTTCGGGCGAATGGAAAGGATGCTACTGCTTAACAGAACCAAGTGCAGGATCTGATGCCAACTCAGGAAAAACTAAAGCAGTGCTTTCTGAAGATGGAAAGCATTACATCTTAAATGGTCAAAAGATGTGGATCACCAACGGTGGGTTTGCACACATTTTTACAGTATTTGCTAAGATTGGTGATGACAAAAATTTATCTGCCTTCATCCTGACCAGAGATATGGAAGGGTTAACCTTAAACCCAGAAGAGAAAAAGTTGGGAATCAAAGGTTCTTCAACTCGTCAGGTATTCTTCAATAATGTTAAGGTTCCTGTAGAGAACTTATTGGGTGACCGTGAAGAAGGCTTTATGATCGCGCTAAATATCTTGAATATCGGTCGAATAAAATTGGCAGGTGCTGCGCTTGGAGCAGCTAAGAAAGCAATTACGCGTTCCATCAATTACGCAAACGAGCGAGAGCAATTTGGAAGAGCCATTTCTAAATATGGTGCGATTCGATATAAATTGGGCGAACAAGCCATTAAGTGTTTTGCAACTGAATCAGCGCTTTACCGAGCGTCTCAAAACATAGAAGATGCAATTGAAAACTTAGTTGCTGAAGGTATGGACAAGCAAAAAGCCACCCTTGAGGGAATAAAACAATTTGCTGTAGAATGTGCCCTATTAAAAGTACACGGGTCTGAAACATTGGATTATGTAGTAGACGAAGGTGTTCAAATATATGGTGGAATGGGGTATTCTGCGGAAGCACCCATGGAACGAGCTTACCGAGATGCGCGTATCAACAGAATTTTTGAAGGAACCAATGAAATTAATCGCATGCTTTCGGTAGATCTGATGCTGAAAAGAGCCATGAAAGGAGAATTAGATTTAATGACTCCTGCCATGAAAGTAGCAGATGAATTAATGGAAATTCCTGATTTTGATTTTGACGATTCAGCAGATTACGCTTCAGAAACTCGATTAATTGGCAATTTCAAAAAAGCTGTTTTGTTAGTCGCAGGTGCAGCAGCAAAAACATTGATGCAGCAATTAGCCAAAGAGCAAGAAGTGCTCATGAATATTGCTGATATGATGATGGAAACCTACATTGCAGAATCAACTTTATTGAGAATTCAGAAATTAGGCGATAAAGCTACAGATGAGCAAATTGCAATAATGAAGGTTTATCTTTATGATGCAGCTGATCGAATCGGTAAAGCAGGAAGAGACGCAGTACAATCTTTTGCAGATGGAGATGAATTAAGAGCGATGTTAATGGGAATGAAGCGATTTACAAAACACGATCCTTTTAATGTAAAAGATGCAAGAAGAACGGTGGCTGCAAAGCTTATCGATAAGAATGAATATTGTTTTTAGTAGTTTTTAAATTAGTTAGTTTAAAAGCACTTACCCTTTTTTAGGGCAAGTGCTTTTTTTGTACTTTTGCATCGACCAACTTATATTAAATGCACCTAAAACTCTATTTTTTATCGATAATCACCTACTTAGGGTTGAATAGCTTTGGACAAACGGGACCAGGAGGTGTTGGCAATTCTACCAATAACGGTATTTGGCTAAGAGCCGATCAATTTAGTGGTACAAATGGAGATCCTGTGGCAACATGGGAAGATCAATCCGGAAATGGGAATGATGCATTCAGGGCTTTGGTTAGTGAACAACCGATCTACTTTTCTACAAGCGCATTAAATGGTCAGCCCATCATTCGTTTCGATGGAAGTAACGATCAATTACAAATAGCAGACGCTGACATTTTGGATAATTCTACCGGCTTAACCTATTTTGCTGTAATTAGAGGCAATAATATCGATGGAAATCCAAGAGGCATATTAGGCAAACGACTAACCTTTACTTCATCTGCAAATTATGCTTACACTTGGTTTTTTCACACTAGTAGTAGACTAAATACAGACATAGAAACCCAAAATGACCGCTTTGCTACTGCCTCTTCTTTTTCAAGTGGGATTAACTATTTATTAAGCCTAAGATACGATGGTACAAATCCAAGTAGCACAAGAGTTGGAATATGGTTAGGAGAAAGTTTAAACACCACCTCATCTGAAGCGTCTAGCAGCATTGGCAATAGCAACCAACCAGTGACATTAGGTGCATTGAACGAAAATTATGGAACTTATTTAGGCGCAGATTATGCAGAAATCATACAATATAACTTTGCTGTAAATTCAGCTCAACGCATTATCATTAACAATTACTTATCAGCAAAGTACAACATTGCACTTTCCGCAAACGATGTCTATACCCAAGATAATCTTGCTAATGGAAATTATGATTTCGATGTTGCAGGAATTGGACGTGTAAATGCTTCAAACATTCAAAATGATTCTAGAGGGAGTGGACCAATACGGATATTAAACCCATCTAATTTAGGGAATAATGAATTCATGCTTTGGGGGCACGATGGGATCGATCCCAATGCAAAAAACTACGTCGATATTCCTGTGGGCTTAGATGCACGTTTAGAACGACTGTGGCGAATTAGCGAAGTAAATAGTTCGGGAAGTGCCGTAAATGTTGGCAATGTAGATTTACGGTGGGATTTATCCACCTCAGGACCTGTAACAGCTTCAGAACTTCGGTTACTGATTGATACCGATAATGACGGAGGATTTGCGGATGAAACACCCATTTCTGGAGCAACAGCTCTTGGTGGTGGCATTTTTGAGTTTAGTGCAGTAAGTGGGTTCACTAATGGCACTCGATTTACCCTCGCCACTATCGATGAAACGACTACTCCGCTACCAGTTACATGGCTTTCTTTCGAAGGAAAAAACACGTTAGCAGGAAATGAATTAACTTGGACAACAGCAAGTGAAATTAACAATGACTATTTCGCCATAGAGCGAAGTAAAAATGCAGCAAGTTGGGATGAGCTAGGGCGTGTAAAAGGAAGCGGCAATAGCAATACCAAATCATCTTACCATTTTATAGACCGAGAGCCAACTGAAGAATTCAATTACTACCGAGTAAAGCAAGTAGATTTTAATGGAACATTTGATTTTTCTGAAACGATCTCCATACTAAACCGACCAAAAGAAGCCATTTCTATCTATCCAAATCCTGCAAAAAATCAAGTTACCATAAATCACCGTGAAGGGAGTATTTGTTTGCTTTTTGACTTATTGGGCAATGGAGTGGAAGTAGAAAAACAGAACGATTATCAATCTACAGTAATGAATACGAGCTCTCTTAAATCGGGTATTTACATGATTAAGATTGTGGAAAATCAATCGAAAATAGAGACAATTAAGAAGTTGATTATTGAGTGATCATTAGCTTATTTTAGAGTATCTCATAAAGATAAGGGGTTTTTTTGTTCTTTTGGCTTGAACCAAAATGAACCAACCTGCCTTGCCGCAGGCAGGAAGTTCAAGGCTTTGACCAATTTAATTTATAATAACACTACCTCCCAACTACCACTTTCTCCGTACTCACCCCATTTTCACCAATTACTTTCAGGAAGTAAACCCCATTTTTTAAATGACTCACTGAAAGCGTATTTGTTTCTCTTCTTTCAGTAAGCACAATTTTACCCTGTAAATCAAACAACTGAATTAAAGTAATACGACTATTGGGCATAAACGTTAGATGTAATTGATTTTGAGTAGGATTTGGATATACATTAAGTAACGTAGGTTGTAACGTTTGTCCATTCAACCCCACAGACAATTCATGTAACCTAACAATAGGCTGGGAAGGTTTACCATCCCAGTAGGTCCAATTGCCTATAGCATAGTATCCGCCAAATTTAGATTTTAACAGCTTGCTTACATAACCTTGTGTTTTAAAAAAATGGGTGGAGTCTGGTCCTCTTGAGGTAAAATACTGCGGTTCTATATTACCCAACGAATCTAGTTTTACTAATCCGTTTTTAGGATACCCTTGTACCTGCTGAAAGAACCCTCCTACCAAATAACCATTGTCAGGGGTTTTAACTACACTACCTATTCCTGCTGATGAAGCGAATACAGTATCCACTGGACGACCTAAATTATTAAACGTGGTATCTAAACTGCCATCGGCATTGAGCTTAAGCATAGAAAACCACTCATTCGGATGATCGTAAACCTGAAAGCCACCAGTAATAAAAATCTTTCCATTCTCTTCTACCAAATTTGGCCGAAATCCACCATTCCCGGGAATTATTGGACTTTTAAAAGTAGTATCTAAGGTTCCATCTAAATAGATGCGGCAAAGACCATTTACGGTTTGCCCATCGTATTGGGTAAATTTACGTGGTAATCCAAAGACTAAAATTCGTGCGCTATCATACGGCCAGAAACCAGTAACGATTCCATTTGTGGTGTGTTGAAAAGTTGAATCATATAAGCCAAGAGAATCCACCTTTACGATGTACTGGCCTGGAAAAGTATCAGGAGGATTAATGATCTTACAGCCTCTTGGGTTACCATTCCAACTGTTGGTCATTAGCGACGAACCATTGGGAAAAAAGTAGGGCCACGCTGCGCGGGAGCAGCTCACCGTTTTACGGTAGTTAGTTCTCCAATCCGTCCAGACTAAATTACCATCTATGTCCATAGGGAAATAACTCCCCCCCCCCCTGATCCAGAAATAAATACAGAATCGTTTATAGGAAAGAAGAAAGACATACCCCTTATAATAAAGCCATTAAAGTCATAGTTTCGACTCCCATCTCGCCGTGTACTCACAATGGAGTAATGAGGGTCATTTCCCAACCACAACTTAAAATCTCCGGCCAAATGCAAGTTCCCGTTGGTCGGGTTTTCCCAAATGCTCCCAATATAACCGCCATCTATCGCGGGGCTCATGTCAAAAAAAGGCTGAAATGTAGAGTCTAACGCAAAAGAAGGCTGAGCGGTTAGCTCAGCCTTTAATCCTATAAGTAGGAAATTTAATATTACTAAATTATAGATTACAGTCTTTTTCATTTTTGGATGATTAGTTTTCCTTGATGTACTGGAGTGCCATCTTGCAATACTTCATAAAGATACGCATATATTTAGCATGTAAGTCTTCTCCCAAAATCATGATTAAGATTTAGGTAGTGGCTTTTATTCGACAAGGATCGAGCGCTAGAATGAAGTTACATTCCATAAACGAAAAATAGACAAACTCCCTCTACTCCCCTTGCAACTTCCTAAAATCAGAACCAGAAGGATTTTGGAATACTAGCAAATCAAACTGAGGAACAACTGAAAGCAAATGGTCCATAATATCGGACTGCACTGCCTCATAATTTTCCCAAGCAATATCGCTAGAGAAACAATAAATCTGGATGGGTACACCCTTTTCATTGGGTTCTAATTGTCGCACAATAATTGTTTGTGTTTTATCTACCTTTGGATGCCGCTCTATATAACGCTTCGCATAGGCCCTGAATGTTCCCAAATTGGTCATTCTTCTACCGTTTGACACTTGAGAAGTGTCGATTTTATGCTCTTTATTGTAATTAGCGATTTCTACTTCTTTATCAGCAACATATTGGCTGATAATGTGAATGTTTTTAAATCGCTCAATCATTTCAGGTGTAGAAAATCGAACAGACCCAATATTGATATAAATGGAACGCGCTATTCTTCTAGCACCTGTCTCCTCCATGCCTCTCCAGTTTTTAAACGAATCCGAAATAAAGGAGTAAGTCGGCACTGTGCTGATGGTTTTATCCCAATTTTTAACTTTTACGGTGGTGAGGTTGATTTCCAATACATCACCATCAGCACCATATTTATCCATTTGCACCCAATCACCAACGCGGATCATATCATTGGCTGACAATTGAATGGAAGCAATAAACCCTAAAATAGTATCCTTAAATACAAATAGGATGACAGCCGTCATGGCGCCAAAAGCACTAAAGAAATAAATTGGCGACTTGCTAACTAATACAGATAGGATCAGGACACCTGCAATTATACCAATAACTATTTTTGTCAACTGAAAGTAACTTTCCAATGGCTTATCTTTAAAAAGATCCATTCGGGAAAGAATGAGTTGCGCAGAGTTAAGGAATCGATTTACCATGATGAGTACTACGGCTATCAGGTATACGTCATTTGCCCTTATCACATAATCCACAAACGTGGGGAATTCCTTAAAAAATAGAGGAATTAAAATCTCAATGAGCAGAACAGGAGCCAAGTGCGCCACAGCTGCAAAAAACTTTTTTTCAACTAAAATATCGTCCCATTGTGTTTTACTCTTTCTGGCAAGTGTAGTTATTATACGCACCATCGTTATTCTGGCGATCCGATCTGCAACCATGCAGAGTATAACAACGATTAAACCGAGTATAACTAAGTTAATCCAATAAGCTGCTTGCTCGTTTAATCCTAAATTCAATAAAAGTTCTGTAAAAAAATGAGTACTCTTTTCAATCATAATTCTTAACTATTTTTTCTTTTTCCTAGCTGCTTTTCTCACCGGATCTTCATGAAAAAAGTAACGTAAATCTAAAGTCAAGTAGCTTCCATCTAAATTGAAAGATGCATAAGCATCATGTCCATCGATATCATTTATATTACCGGATTCATTATAGTATCCGACATTGGTGGTTGTAAAATCTTTGAAAGGTCGATGATAAGAGGCTCCTAAATAAAAAAATCCCTTATCATACGTTCTATACTCAAACCCGACATTAGCCAACATACTAGGAACTACCCACCCTGAGCGAAAGGAGGCATGCCTGTAATAATAGTCTGATGTAGCCCAATCTGTTGGCAAAAAAGAGATGGATCCACCAAATGCTGCATTCATAAACATCTCCTCTCCAAGCTGCACATATAGAAGCGCTAAAACAGGGATATCGTAGGTCACAAACTTAATGTCCGTATTCCCTGTGAAATCTGCATCCTGAATTGATAAATCAAATTTTCTACTTGTGAGATTAATACCCGACTCTATAGAGAACATCTTAGTAAAACCATGACGAGCAACCATACCAAAACTAAAGCCAGAACGAGGCGTAAGGGTAAAATTGACATCATTATTCTGAATAATCTCTTCGGAGGCACCAATAAAACTCAAAGGAACGACCGGTTTTAGTTGCACACCAAAAGTGGTTACATTTTGCTGAGCAAACGAAGTAATCGCGCTTAAACATAAAAGAAAATAGAATAAATGCTTTTGCATAAGTCAAAATTAAGATAAATAACGTCAAAAAAGGGCGTCTATTTCATCGATACATAAGCACCCATAAATGCAAGAAAAACAGCTGTTAGGGTAACAATTAGCAATAAATACTTAAAGAATGGTTCGGTAATAAATGGTTTTCTGAAGTGTCCATACGTTAAGTAATTTAAACGTTTGGCTTCTTTATAATCCGATTTCATCACTCCAAAATAGATTCGTTTATCGCCTTCTTCGTCTACCTGACGTTCATATTTAATTTTATGCTCATTTAGTTGTAATTGAAAATGAGCAGCATGCTCCGCATCTTTAAAATGGAAAACCATTTTATTTCGATTTGTCGGATGATCCTGAAAGTTAATGTGGGTAAGCATACTACTCTATTCTTAATTTTTTTCCAACACGTAAAATTGCATTGCGTCGTATTCCATTTAATTCACATAGCCGGTCTACGCTAGTGCCATATTGAGAAGCAATTTTAACTAAAAAGTCTCCGCGCTTAACGGTGTAAAAATTAAGCCCTGCTGGAAAACTTGTATATCCATCCCATCTATTTTTTATGAGTACTATCGAATCACTCATTAAACGGTTATTATTAAAATCAATAAATGATCTAGGGTTGAGCGATCGGCCTTTAAAACGTGTTTCAAAATGTAAATGACTTCCTGTAGACCTTCCAGAGCTACCTCCCAGCCCGACTACTTGACCTGCTTCTACCACATCACCAGCTTTTACTTTAAATCGATGTAGGTGAGCGTAAAGTGTTTCCAATCCATTATAGTGTCGAACTATAACTACCCTGCCATAGGAAGGATGCTGCCTAGCAACCCTTACCATTCCATCAAATGCTGCGTGAACTGGGTCCCACACTTGTAAATCAATATCGATGCCGTGGTGACTTTTTCCATCTCTCCATCCATAATTGGAAGTAATTAATCCTTTTAATGGAGGATGAAATGAGCAATTATTTACCTCATCTTGCAAAACAAGGGTGAGGCGAATATCTTCGGCATTCACCATGGGATGAATCTTATAATTGTCCCAATCTTCGTAAAAAGAATTGGAGGGATACTCAGAATCATCATAAAAACCCGAGAGTAGAATAGGCTTTTCTTCTTCCCAAGCAATTTCTCCCACGATGGCCGTTAATTCTCTAATAATTCCCTCAGGAAGCTCTTTTAAATCCAATAATGAATCTATTAAGTTGATCACCTCAGCTCCTGACAAATCTCTTAAATTGCTAGAAATAGAAGCATCAGTATTAATCACTAATGCCTTCAAGGTATCGTGAGTTTCCTCATAGGCCATAGAACTCAAGCTCGTGAAAAGCAAGATCATGACTGGTAGTATGTATAGAAATATTCTACGTATCAACTCAGGTAAGTTTTTGACAATAAGTAGCGTACAAGCTATTACTTGTTGCTTCAGTTTGCAAAGTTAATGATTTATGCTGTAAAGAGTTGGTTCATTGATAGGGCGATTGTAACTATGAGTAATGCTTTTTTTGATTGCCTATTTGTAAATTCCGGAAGTTGGGCTATCTTCGTTGAAATCATTTAAAACACCGCCATGAAAATTCTAAAACGCATACTGAGCGTGCTTGTCATCTTTATTGCATTATTGGTTATTGCGACCTTTTTTACGCCTAAATCGTTGAACGTAGAAAAAGAGATTATGATCAATCGAGCCACAGATGAAGTCTATACAGAAGTTATTGATTTTAAAAATTGGACGGAATGGTCTTACTGGTTCCAGATGGACCCAGCAATGACAAATACCTATTCAGAAGAGATGGGTCAGGTAGGATCATTTAATGAGTGGAAAAGCGACCACAAGTATGTTGGTGACGGCAAGCAGACCATCGTGGAAGTTACACCGCAAGAGGTTGTGAAAATGAAGATGGAGTTTGGCAATATGGAAGGAAATGATTTTGCTTTATGGAAATTTCAGACTAACGAAGATGGATCCACACAAGTCATTTGGTCGTTTGAAGGCCAAGAAATGCCTTTTGAGTACCGTTTGCTTAGCGCTCTTTTTATGAAAGGAATGATTGAAGAGTCCTATGAAACTAGCTTACAAAACCTCAAAAACTATATTGAAAACAAACCTGCTCCAAAAGCAGTCGTGATTCCAAGTAATTTATCTATTGTGAGCACTGAAGCTGAAATGATTCTTTCGATAATTGACTCAACAGATGCCGGGAGCATTAGCGATAAATTAGCTGAACTATACAAGGATATTATGGTTTTTGCAGCTATAAGTGGTATGAATCAAAGTGGAGCTCCACTCGCCTATTATCATCAATACACTCCTGAGAAAGTGGTATTAGAAGCAGCAATTCCTGTAGAAGGAAATCTTTCTGCAGATGGAAGAATAATGCTAAAAAAGAAGCCGGCGGAAAAAGTAGTAAAAGGCCTATTTATGGGTGAGTATAGCCAAACTGAAGAAATGCACATAAGTATTGGCAATTACATCGAACAAGCTAACCTGATGATGACAGGCTCGCCTTACGAGGTTTATATCACTGATCCAACGACAGAAGCAGATACAACAAAATGGAAAACAGAGGTTTACTATCCAATCAATTAAGCCGCTGTATTAATTCTACCACCTGCCCATTACGATCAAAAGTAATGGGCATTTTTTTGCTTATCTTTAGTCAAAAGAAAAGATGAAACAATTTTTGCTTCCATTGATTTTATTGGCTGCATTGGGCTGCACTAGCCAAAAAGCAGAAGAAAATGAAAACCATAAACCACGAGATATCTACCAACCTACGAAAGCATTCTCTGACTATTGGTACGCTGGGTTGGCAGAGCTAAATCACTACCATTTGTCTCAAGCTCGTTATGGTGAATTAAGGGAGGGCGATGCTATTTTGGTTTTTGTAACGGAAGAATTCTTGACCAAAAAGCAGGTAAAGAATGAAGGAAGCGATAGTAAAAACACCACGACAGTACTCAAAACCAATTACCTTAAAAAGTTCAACACGGGCATTTATGATTACAGCATCATGTCATCCATTTTTACGCCGATAGATAAAAACAATTACCCGCGTACGTTCAAAGTATCTACCTCTACTCAAGAGTGGTGTGGACAAACTTTTCTGCAACTAAACCAATCTAAAAATAGATATAACTATGCAGGGTACTCTTATTTTATGAGTGAAGGAGATGATAAGGGCACAGTTGAAAATGTATTATTGGAAGATGAATTGTTTAACCGAATTAGAATGGACTACACGGCAATTCCAACAGGTGAAGTGCGATTATTACCGGCAACACAATGGATGCGATTAACGCATAAAAAGTTAAAGCCATACCGGGCAACGATATCTCTCTCAGAAATTGATAAAAACATGGGATCAATTGAAGTCAACTACTCGGATATGGACCGAAAAGTGACTATTGAGTTTGAAAAAACAAGTCCGTTTAGAATTCTCTCGTGGAGCGAAACAGCGATGAGTGGCTATGGAGATGCGGCTAAAATGTTGACCACTGTCGCCACACTTGACACGACTATTATGTCTCCCTACTGGAACAAAAACACTGTTTCTGACGAATATTTAAGAAAAACGATGGGGTTAGCTGACTAACCCCACTGATCATTTATTTCTCAGCTGTCTCTCGACTAAGGTCGTTGGCAAGCTTTAATATCGTTTGCTTCAACTCCTCATTTTTCATTTTCATGGTATCGAGTTGCGCTTGATAAGAAGCTACTCTTCCGCTCATATCAGACACTTCTTGCATTTTGTCTTCAATTTCCACATTCAGCTCATCAACTTTAGATTTTTGATAAAATGAATAACCTGCAAGGCCTAATGCTACAATTAAAAGAGTAATGGATAAATATTTCATCGTGTTTAAGAATTAATTTCGATTAAGATACTTAAAATTTCTTGTGCTGCCGCTGACAGTTTTGTTCCAGGACCAAAAATTCCCGCTACACCTTTGTCCCATAAGAAGTCGTAATCCTGTTGAGGAATTACTCCACCTACAATCACTAAAATATCTTCCCTACCTAACTTTTTCAATTCTTCCATTACTTGGGGAACTAATGTTTTGTGCCCTGCCGCTAATGATGAAATACCTAATAAATGCACATCATTTTCTACTGCTTGTTTGGCAGCCTCTGCAGGTGTTTGAAACAACGGCCCAATGTCCACATCAAAACCGATATCGGCGAATGAAGTAGCAATTACTTTGGCTCCTCTATCATGCCCATCTTGCCCCATTTTTGCCACCATAATCCGTGGACGTCGTCCTGCTAATTCAGCAAACTGATCAGCTAATTCTTGTGATTTTTCAAAATCTTTATCTCCCATCGCTTCCGCTGAATATACTCCTGATATCGAACTAATTTTTGCTTTATATCGTCCGAACACCTCTTCCAATGCTGAAGATATTTCTCCTAGGGTAGCTCTTTCTCTTGCTGCATCCACTGCTAAAGCTAATAAATTCCCTTCCCCGGTTTTAGCAGATGCGGTTAAAGCTTTAAGTTTTTGATCTACCTCATCCGCATTTCGTTCTGCTTTTAGCTTTTTAAGACCTTCTAATTGGCCTAAACGAACCTTGGTATTATCGATATCTAAAATTTCTATTGGCTCTTCTTGCTCAGGCGGATATTTATTTACGCCAACAATGGTTTCCTTGCCAGCATCTATTCTAGCTTGTCGCTTAGCAGCAGCCTCTTCTATTCGTTGTTTTGGCAGTCCTTCTTCTATCGCCTTTGCCATACCTCCTAGCGACTCTACTTCTTGAATCAATTCCCATGCACGATCCATCAAGTCATTGGTCAACTTCTCTACATAGTAAGAACCTGCCCAAGGGTCAACACTCTTGGTAATATCCGTTTCTTCCTGAATAAACAACTGTGTATTCCGCGCTATTCGAGCAGAAAAATCAGTCGGTAATGCAATTGCTTCATCCAAAGCATTGGTGTGTAATGATTGTGTACCTCCCAATGCAGCAGCCATCGCTTCGATACACGTTCGTGCGACATTATTAAATGGATCTTGCTCGGTTAAACTCCATCCAGAAGTTTGGCAATGCGTTCGGAGCGCCATGGATTTAGCGCTTTTAGGTTTAAACTCTTTTACCAATTTAGCCCAAAGCATTCTACCTGCTCTCATTTTAGCAATTTCCATGAAATGATTCATACCAATCGCCCAAAAGAAAGACAAACGAGGCGCGAAAGAGTCAATATCCATTCCTGCCTTAATTCCTGCTCTTAGATATTCTAATCCGTCCGCCAAAGTATAAGCCAGTTCGATATCAGCAGTAGCTCCTGCTTCCTGCATATGGTAACCGGAAATACTGATGGAATTGAATTTTGGCATCTTATTCGACGTAAACTCAAAAATATCAGCGATAATCTTCATGGATGGCATCGGCGGATAGATATACGTGTTCCGCACCATGAATTCCTTTAGAATATCATTTTGAATGGTTCCTGAAAGTTGCTCTAAAGTAACTCCTTGCTCTTCAGCCGCCACAATATAGAACGCAAGAATCGGAAGCACTGCACCATTCATGGTCATGGATACGGACATTTTATCCAATGGAATCCCGTCAAACAACACTTTCATGTCTTCCACACTGTCTATGGCTACGCCGGCTTTACCAACATCGCCTACTACCCGCTCATGATCGGAATCATACCCACGGTGAGTGGCCAAATCAAAAGCCACGGAGAGTCCTTTCTGACCTGCTGCAAGATTACGCCGGTAAAATGCATTCGACTCTTCTGCAGTAGAAAAACCGGCGTATTGCCTAACAGTCCAAGGGCGCATCACATACATGGTGGAATAGGGACCTCGGGCAAATGGAGGTAAACCCGCTGCATAATCCAGATGCGTTAAAGAAACAATATCTTTTGCGGCATATAACGGCTTAACTCCTATTTTTTCTAGAGTGTCCCATTCTTTTCCTTCTACCTTGTGCTCTTTGGATTCAAAACCATCGACCAATTGCTGGTAAGTTATATTTGCAAATTTTGTTTTCATTGTATTGCCTCCCCTTCAAAAATAGCACTCCATCGAATTGGAGTTAATGCCTTATAGTCATTTCCGCTTTGAGCGATAACTGATTTTAGTTTTTTATCATCCGCTTTAGCCGGTTCGTATTTATTCACACCAACTTGTACGCGTTTTTTATCTTTTAATTCACTCAATACTTCAGCAGCATTGATCGCAATTAAATCTTGAAATTTATTTTGTGACAAGGATAGGGTAAATCCTCCCATGCTCTCAATCGCTTGAAATAATTCCCAAGACTTTTGTGCCAACTCATCACTGAGTTGTTCTATGTAATAAGAACCTGCTGCAGCATCTTTAACTTTGGATAAGTGAGCTTCTTCTTGTAACACAATTTGAATATTCCGTGCAATTCGCTTAGCAAAAGTAGACTGTTCTTCAAAAGGACAATCGTAAGGCAACACCACTAATCGATCACAACCGCCCACTGCAGCTGACATGGCCGATGTGGTTGCTCTTAATAAGTTCGTGTAGCTGTCTTTTGCAGCATAATTAATTGCTGCTGTTGTCGCTGTAATTTCTACTGCAGTATCCACACCATACTGTTTATATAGCGATTGAATCAAAAAGCGAAAAGCCCTTACTTTAGCAATTTCTGTAAAGTAAGAAGTTCCGAAAGCAAACTTAAAAGAGAAATTGGAAATCACTGTTTCAGCTGCAATTCCTTTATCTGTTAATCGATCAATGTATTCATTGGCCTGCGCCAAAGCAAATACAATTTCTTGATGTTCATTACCACCTGCATTTTTCACGATTGAGGCGTCTATCTGAATGAACTTTAAGTGCGAAAGCTGATCACTGTAACTTTTTATTACCTCAGCCAACCCATCAAGGGACTGATTACTGCCTAACACTGCACTTGACGATAAAGGTTTAAAAGCAACCACTCCTGAGATAGCACTTGGTGGAATATTCTTCTCTTTCGCAACTTCAATTAGTTGCTTGAGCGTATTTTCAGAGACTTGCCCATTAAATTCTACAGGAATTGCATCAATATATATTTCAGATAACAACGACGATAGATTGGACTTTTCTTTCAAATGAAGACCGAGACCCGTGGCACCTCTTTCTAAAGCTTCCAACATTGCCGAATTACTATCGTTACTATCCTCAAAGTCTTGCTGAATTACCCAATCATTTGAGATCGATCTAAAACGCTCAGGGTTTTTAATTTTCGCTACATCAGATGACCGGTAGTAAGGTTGTAGTAAAATTCCATTGTCATTATGCCAAACTAAAGTTTCTGCAAAGTCTTTGCCTTTCAAATCTTTTTCGACCAAAGCTTTCCACTCTTCATCTGAAATGGAATTAAAATCGGCAGAAATATCTACTGTTGAATTACTCATAATTATTGCGGCTTTGTATTCCGAGTTACAAATTTATCATTCCTATTCAGATTTCTATGGAATTTAACCCTAGAGTTCATTTTTATTTGATAGAAAACCACGGTATTTTGCTGTCTTTCGTAATTTAGAGGTAAAATCAATTACGATAAAAGCTAGTACCATTATTTACGCCAGAGCAGTCGCATGATACCAGAAGAGTTAGAAGCAGAGAAGAAAGAGATCATAAAACGTTACAAGCACCTGCTAAAGGTGACCAAGATAAAAAACGACGATGGCCGTAAGTTGATACGTAAGGCGTTTGACACCGCACTTGAAGCACATAAAGACATGCGCAGAAAGTCAGGCGAGCCCTATATCTACCACCCAATAGAAGTAGCGCGCATAGTGGCAGAAGAAATTGGTCTTGGGGCAACATCGGTAGCTTGTGCACTGCTGCACGACACTGTGGAAGACACCGATATTACACTTGCAGATGTCAAAAGGATGTTTGGTGAAAAGGCCGAACGTATTATTGACGGTCTAACAAAGATATCAGGCGTAGTAGATCACAATGTATCCTTACAAGCCGAAAATTTCCGAAAAATATTGGTAACGCTTTCGGATGATGTTCGCGTAATCTTAATCAAGCTAGCAGACCGCTTGCACAATATGCGGACCTTGGAGTCCATGCGAAGAGATAAACAGTTAAAGATTGCCTCTGAAACACTCTATTTATTTGCTCCATTGGCTCACCGCTTAGGATTATACAGCATAAAATCAGAATTAGAAGACTTATCACTAAAATATACAGAACCTGAGGTATTTGAAGAAATTACCACCAAGCTCAAAAAAACAAAAGCCGTAAGGACTCGATTTGTCAATCAATTTTCGATTCCAATTCGAAAAGCACTAGAGGAACAAGGATTTGATTTTGAAATTAAAGCACGTACCAAATCGGTATACTCTATCTACGATAAAATCAAAAATAAGAACGTATCCTTTGAAGAGATTTATGACATTTTTGCGATCCGTATTATTATCGATTCAGCGCCTGAGCGTGAAAAAGCGGATTGTTGGAATATCTATTCAATCGTAACTGACTTTTATCAACCGAGCCCTGACCGATTACGCGACTGGATTTCAACCCCTCGTGCCAACGGATATGAATCCTTGCACACCACGGTAATGAGCCCAACTGGAAAATGGGTAGAGGTGCAAATACGATCCGATAGAATGGACCAAGTTGCGGAAAAAGGATTTGCAGCCCACTGGAAATATAAAGAAGGTGGAGATGAATCCAACTTTGACGCTTGGGTAAATAAAATTCGCGAGCTATTGGAGAATACAGATAATGAAACCATTGACTTTATTGATGATTTTAAACTTAATTTGTTCGCGAAAGAAATTTTTGTGTTTACACCAAACGGAGATGTGAAGAGCTTACCAATGGGTGCTACTGCTCTTGACTTTGCTTTTGAAATTCATTCCCAAGTTGGCGAACGATGCATGGGTGCGAAAGTAAATACAAAGCTCGTTCCTTTGAGTCATGAGCTGAAAAGTGGAGACCAAATTGAAATTATTACCTCAAAAAAACAAAAACCAACAGAAAGCTGGCTGGATTACGTAATTACAGGAAAAGCAAAGTCAAAGATTCGATCGGCTTTAAAAGAAGACAAGCGCAGAATTGCTGAGGATGGCAAGGAGATTTTAGAGCGAAAGTTTAAGAAGCTTAAAATTCCATTTACCAACGATAACATTAAAGATTTACTAAGTTTTTACCGTTTACCATCGCCATTAGAGCTATATTACAAAGTAGCCATCAACAAAGTCAAGCTTGGCAAGTTGGACAATGTCCCCTATGAAAACGGGAAGTTTAACTGGAGTAAACAAGATCAAAACATTAGCACCAGTAAGCAGTTTGAAGAAGTGCTTCGTTCAAAAGGACAGGCAGACGAAATGCTGGTGATTGGAGAAGACATGGAGCATTTTGACTATAAACTGTCTCCATGCTGTAACCCTATTCCAGGTGATGAAGTATTTGGATTTATCACCATCCATGAAGGAATTAAAATACACAAAACCAACTGCCCCAATGCCGTACAGCTGCTGAGTAATTATGCCTACCGAGTGGTAAAAGCTAGGTGGACCAGTCAAGAGCAAATTGCTTTTCTTGCCGGCATTAAAGTAACAGGAATTGATGATGTAGGTATTGTAAACAACATTACTAAACTTATTTCTATGGAATTAAATGTAAACATGCGTTCCATTAGTTTTGATAGTAATGATGGTGTTTTTGAAGGAAAAATCATGGTGTTTGTGCACGACACACGACACCTTACTGACTTAATCAAAAAGTTGAAAAATATTCATGGGGTTATTAATATTTCTAGGATAGATACGGCGTAACCTACCTTCTCCAGAAAACAGGGAGTGGGACTATTAATTAATGACTCACTACAATCTTCTTGCTCGTTTGAGCACCACTTGAACCAACCGTTAAAACGTAGGTTCCGTTGGGTAGTTGATAAACCGGAATTGAAATTTTAGACGAATTCAACTTCGCATTACTTTCAAACACCACCTTACCAGATAAGTCTACGATTCGTATTTGGTCGATCGTTGTGCTTTCATTTAAGCTAATGGTAATTTGGTCCGCTGATGGGTTTGGGTAAATATCATACTGGATGGGGTGACGTAATTCATTTACAGAAACTCCTCTTTGATAATAATACGTTCGTCTCAAATTAAAATCTTCAAGCGCCCAACCCGATTGTGTGATGGAATATTCTGTCACCACCTCCACCGTTTTATCTTGATTGTAATCAATCGTATATTTCAACTGTGGAAAATATTTATTTTGAAACCGATTGTAATTTGCTGCAATCACCTCCACCAAATCATCACCGTCGTATATGTACTCTACTCTATTCATTAAAAACCCGGCAGGATTTCCATAAAACAATCGTGCAGAATCTAACAACCCATCTTGATTGTAATGGCGTTCTAGCACCTCACCTCGCGATTGAGCCCATCGATCCGTTACTAACTCATACGTTATTGGCAACATTGAGTCTTTACGGTAAGTTACCGAGCTCATATCAAGATAAGAGCTATCCGATTGGACAAATTGCTTAAATTCCTTCCTCTCTAACTCTCCATTATTATAAAAATATAAATGCAGTCCAGAGAAATACCACATAGATTGAAAATTAAAATAAATAAAGGCAGAATCAACTAAGCCATTTGAACCAACAGTTCGATTAATTCTGCTATTCTCTGTCCACCCCGTACTGTCATCCCAAGTTAACCTCAACTCCTCGATTACATTATTATTACTATCTAATTGAAAACGAATCTCAGAAACATTTATATAAGTACCTGACACATATGATCGATTGGTTCGTTTAGTAACACCACCCCGAGCATTCAAGGTATGAGAAATTTCTACATACTTGCTATAGGTACTGTCAAAACTGTTCCAGCTGAAAGAAGAAGTCTGATCGTAAGCATCAAAAGATTCTCCTTCGAAATTGCCAGCTAGCCTACTAACAGGAAACATAAACCAATCATACAATTTAGTATCTTCTTGGTAATTGCTCCATAAGTACTTAACAGAATCACCTTTCAGAAAGCGCATACTGGTTTCATCAAAACGTTCGGTAACGTAGTTGTCGATTTGTTTTTGGGCGATTAATTGAGGTGCTAATGCAGCTGCTAAAACGGTAAGGAATATACGGAGTTTCATCGGTCAGAATTTAAAGTTTTTAGGCATTTGATTTTTAGTGATTTAAAAATAAGAAAAATAATTAATAGTCGAGGAACAATTCCTCATATTAATTCAAAACGAAATATTTACAGTAAAAATGAGCGCTTTCTAGATAAAACTATCAACAGGTTAAAAATCTCTTTATAAATCAATTTTTGCATCCTAATATAAAGCGTATCTTTGTCGACTGTAAATTTTAGCCGAAGCGATGGCCTCAGAAGAAACAATAGAAAAAGTAAATCAGATTTTTGCAGCTTATTTAGAGAAGAATGGTCACAGAAAAACGCCTGAACGTTTTGCCATTCTAAATGAGATTTATTCGCAGAAAGATCATTTTGATATTGAGTCGCTCTATATTTCAATGAAAAACAAGAAATACAGAGTTAGTCGAGCTACCTTGTACAACACTATAGAGCTATTATTAGCGTGCAACTTGGTTAGAAAGCACCAGTTTGGAAACAACATTGCTCAATTTGAGCGTTCGTTTGAGTTTAAACAACACGATCATTTGGTTTGTACCAAATGCAATAAAGTAATCGAGTTTTGTGATCCAAGAATCCAACAAATCAAGTCAACTGTAGGAGAGATTTTAGATTTTACTATCATGCACCATTCGCTAAATTTATATGGAGTTTGCAGCTCTTGTGCTTCGGTAGAGGAAGCTAACGCAACCAAAAAAGATTAGCCGTGAGTTTCTCTTTTAACATATTACCCATCTCAGAAAGTATTGTACGAATTGACTTAGCAGGCAGGCTGCTATCTAGAGATCAAGCAGGTGAACTTATGATGGCTGCGGATCAACAACTATCAGCAGGAAATAATCGATTTGTAATCAATCTTAGCGAGCTTGCATTTGTCAACAGCTCAGGTTTAAGCAGCTTGATACTATTGTTGACCAAAGCGAGAAAAAGTAGTGGAGAAGTCGTTATTTTTGGCAGTAACAAACGATTGGAAGAATTGATTATCTTGACTAAACTGAACACTGTATTTTCAATCTTCGAAACAGAATTAGAAGCAATTGAAGCAATAAAAGAATAAGCATTAGCATAAAAAAATAAAATGAAAGTAGACGTATTATTAGGCCTACAATGGGGCGATGAAGGTAAAGGAAAAGTAGTAGATGTACTGACTCCCAAATACAATGTAATTGCTCGGTTTCAAGGTGGACCAAATGCCGGACATACCCTCGAGTTTGACGGTATTAAGCATGTATTACACACCATTCCATCAGGAATTTTCCATAAGGATAAAGCCAATGTGGTTGGTAATGGAGTCGTAATTGATCCGGTTATTTTCAAAAAGGAAATTGATGCTTTAGTAGAAATGGGTGTTGACGTAAAAGAGTCGTTGCAAATCTCTAGAAAAGCACACCTAATTTTACCCACTCACCGCATGCTTGATGCAGCTTCAGAACAAGCAAAAGGAAAAGAAAAAATAGGCTCTACACTAAAAGGTATAGGGCCAACTTATATGGATAAAACCGGCAGAAATGGTTTGCGTGTAGGGGATATTGAAGCAGCTGACTTCCAACAAAAATACGAAACGTTAAAAGGTAAGCATGATGACTTGCTAAGCCGATACGAATTCGACTATGATGTTTCTGAAATGGAAATTGCATGGTTCAAAGGTATCGAGCTGTTAAAATCATTAACGCTTATTGATAGTGAGCATTTCATCAATAATGCTTCGAAAAACAATCAGACTATTTTAGCAGAAGGCGCACAAGGAACCCTTTTGGATATTGACTTCGGTTCTTACCCGTTTGTAACGTCATCAAATACGATTACAGCAGGTGCTTGCACAGGACTTGGAGTAGCACCAAACAACATTGGTGAAGTGTACGGAATTTTTAAAGCCTACTGCACACGTGTAGGTTCAGGACCATTCCCTACCGAACTTTTTGATGAAACTGGTGACCAGTTAAGAAAAGTAGGCCACGAATTTGGCGCTACTACAGGCAGACCAAGAAGATGTGGTTGGATCGACTTACCTGCATTAAAGTATGCAAACATGATTAATGGGGTTACACAACTTATTATGACAAAGGCGGATGTCTTGAGTAATTTTGACACGATAAAAGTGTGCACACATTACAGCTACAAAGGCGAAACCATTGACTTTTTGCCCTATGATGTATTAGACGAAGAAATTACTCCAATTTATAAAGAGTTGCGTGGATGGTCTGATGACTTGACCGGATTAAATTCCATTGATCAAATACCGGCAGCATTGAATGAATACATCGAGTACCTAGAAAAAGAACTAGAAACTCCGATAACCATTGTATCAGTTGGCCCGGATAGAAGCCAAACACTAATGCGCGGCACAATTACTGCTTAAGACAAGAGATGAAATCACTTTTAAGTGTTATTTTTTGTTTCCTATCGTTGGTTGGTTTCACTCAGAAAAAGGAAAAAATTCAGATTCTCAATGCGGAAGAATTCCGATATTCTGAGAAAACAGAGAAAAACGCTCAACGCCTAATTGGAAATGTAAAACTGAAGCATCAGGATGCCCTGATGTTTTGCGATAGCGCTTACCTGTATAAGAGCTCAAGTCAAGTGGAAGCTTTTGGTAATGTAAGAATCAAGCAAGGGGATTCACTAACGCTTTATGGAGACTACTTAGAATACAATAGCGATGTTAAGTTAGCAACAGTAAAAAGAAACGTGCGTTTAGTTCGACCGGACTTGGTGTTGAAAACGGATGAAATTAAACTCGACCGAACATCCAATATTGCTTACTATACTTCTGGAGGAATCATCGAAAGCTATACAGACAAGAATACCTTGACAAGTAAAAAAGGTTATTTCCACTTGAATACTAACATCATGTACTTCAAAAATGATGTAGTTTTAACGAGTCCCGACTATACCATAAAGTCAGACACTATGCGTTACAACACCAACAATGAGGATGTCAACTTTTTTGGCCCTACAGCCATTGAGAGTGATCAGAATTATATCTACTGCGAAAATGGTTACTACAACACTCGCTCAGAGCAATCCATGTTTTACCAAAATGCTTATTTACTTTCAGAAAATAAGGCACTCAGAGGGGACACCATAATTTACGATAGAGCCAAAGGCTATGGAGAAGCGCGTAGTAATATTAGCATTACAGATACCGTTGAAAATATCATTGTAAAAGGTGGATTAGCAAAATTTTATGAAGCCAAAGACTCCATAGAGGTCACCAAAAAAGCCTTGCTCATTCAACCGTTTGATGAAGATACCCTGTACATGCATGCCCAGCTGTTTAAAGTGTTTCCGAATCCTGAAGGAAAACGAATACTACAAGCTTACTACCATGTAAACATTTACAAAAGTGACTTACAGGGCAGTTGTGACTCTGTGGCCTATGCTTTTACCGATAGCACACTGAAAATGTATTATCAACCGATCCTTTGGTCAGATCAAAATCAAATTACAGGAACGATTATAAACATCAATACCAAGGACGGAAAAATTGATCAATTATTCATTCCGGAAGATGCCTTTATTGCCTCAGAAGTAGACAGTGCAAGAAGCAGGTATAACCAGATAAAAGGAAAACAACTGACTGGCACCTTTCTTAAAAATGAGCTTAGAAAAGTACTTATTGAAGGAAATGGACAAACGATTTATTACGGACAGGATGAAGAAGAAAAATTCATTGGTGTAAACCGAGCAGAAAGCAGCGACCTGCTTATTGGCATTCAAAATAATGACATTGAAACCATCACCTTTCTAAACGACCCTGATGCAACGCTTTATCCACTAAGCGAATTGAGTATTGAAGAACTTACACTTCAAGGTTTCAAATGGCAAGGTTCCTTCCGCCCTAACTCACCATTGGATTTATTCAATTGGAAAAGAGGTGAACTACGATAATATATCTCGGTTGTTATATAAGAGAATATATAATCGATGGCGGAGGATTTTACCCATACTTTCACATTCAAGAAACTCTTGATCATCATAATGAATAGCTAACTCTTCTCGGAGTTGTTCTACTTTATCAGGCGTAGAGATTTCATCTACCTCCATAATATCCAGTAAGTCTTTTAGGCGGTAGCGAGAAACCTTAATCCGATTTGCGATCATCGCACGCTCCTCGAGCTGATACTGCCGTATAGTTTCCGGATTGATATATCGAACCACAAAATCAACGATTGCATTATTATCCTTAAAGAACTGAGGCAGATACATGGTTCTCATACCTTCGTAGGTTTGCTGGTCGAAATCAATGGCTCGAATTCGGTATTGAATATCATCGAAGTCAGGTGTCATATCTACCACATAATTGTAAGAACGCATATCGCCCAAAAGACGAACAAAGGTCCGTTCATTAAATTTCACAAACTCCTTTGCCAATCTAATTTCGTTTAGCTCAGCATCATTCAGCCAATTCTTAATAAACACATCACCTGGTATACCTGCGATGTGCTCCTCTATAATTGTTTCTCCATCAACTATATAATTGATCCGGTTGGGCGATAAGATATGCTCCAATTCAAGCCCATAAATACGTGATGCATCCGCTCGTTTTACATAGAAGTAATCGTAATTATCATTGTATCGATTCGTAATTCGAATTCGAAACGGTTTGGAGTTTCCAAAAGGACAGTAGTCAATTCGATTGGTGTATAAATGATCGATAACTTCTGCATCTCCTTCAGTTTTTAAAAGAGAATACACACGCGTTAACGATTCATTAATTTCATCCATATCATTCTGAGAAAACATCACGGTCTCCCATAAGGTATCTCTACCCTCTTTATCATAAACAGGCATACTCGACTCAAAATGCAGTAAATCTTTATATTGTATGGGTAGCTTTATTTCTCGGCTATAATCATCTAAATAACCTCTTAAATCATCGTTAATCGGATAGAAGAATTTCTTCTTGGAAATGGTATTCATGTATGTATTTTGGAATTGACCCTAAAATACGAATAATTGCGCGACTAAGTCTTCAAATGAATACGGTAGTTCATAGGATCGATCTGAATAATAATTAGCCATTACTTTTATATAATAAGGAGTACCATCATGCCACACGCACTCTATGTGTATATTTCCGAATAATTGTTTGTATGGAAGTTCTACCCGATATTTTAAACGAGGTTTTAAATAGGTTACCTCTTTGGTCTTAAGAAAATTAGTTTCTTCAATAACCTCTTCCTCTTGGTGGTTGATGATGTATCCGAACTTTTTTACACGGTCTGCAAATAAAGTAAGTAAATAATGAGCCTCTTGCTTATCGGTAGATCCGTCAAAGTAGAATAAGAACCCATTGGACTTTTCTGTGTTATAATAAAAGAATGAGGCCTCGACAGATGATATCTCATTTCGGGTTTCCCATTCTTCAAATATCTTACGGATAATAAAATTAAACGACTGATTATCGACCCAGCTTTGATAGTCTGCTAAAAATTTATCTGATCGCTTTAGTGCCTTCTTCACCAGCCTACCCGATGGCTCAGAAGTGATGTTTGTTGACTTCTCTGAAAAAACGGATTGAATTAATTTATCTAAGAATCCCATATTGTAAATCTATTCACTATAATTATTAAGAAAAGTATTCTAATTCAAGTTAGTACAATTTAAAATTAATATTTTAAACACGTATATTTGGCCCCATAATA
>CBFHZL010000028.1:0-24698 GCA_965660325.1 uncultured Acidiluteibacter sp. | reverse complement strand
GCTCCCTGGCTTTTCTAATTGTTGCTTTTATTTCCCCCATCTTGTCGGGAATTGCGGATTACATCGATGATAAAAAAGTGTTTTTAAAATTCTTTTGCTACTTGGGAGCTATCTCTTGTGCAGGATTATACTTTTTCGATGTTCGATACTTGGAGTGGAGTATGCTGCCCGTTTTAACCGCAAGTGTTGGCTTTTGGGGGAGTATTGTATTTTACAACTCCTACTTACCCATAATTGCAGATCCGAAAGATCACGATCGTATTTCTGCTAAAGGTTATTCATTAGGCTACTTAGGAAGTTCTATCTTGTTGATTGGGAATTTAGTCGGTATAATGGTGTTTGGAATGCCTGCTAAGTATGCCTTTATCTCTGTTGCGGTATGGTGGATCGGTTTTAGCCAGATTACGTATGCGCGCTTGCCGAAGCACGTAGGTACTCCACCTGAAAAAGATGATCACCTGATTTGGAGAGGATGGCGAGAACTAAAAAAGGTAGCCAAGGAGATCAAGGGACAATTGGTTATTGGTCGATACTTGACCGCTTTTTTTGTTTACAGCATGGGCGTGCAAACCGTTATGTTGATGGCTACACTTTTTGCAGCAAAGGAAATTGATTGGGGAGAAGATTCAGCGGCCAAAACGGGTTTGATTGTTTCGGTATTGATCATTCAGTTCATCGCGATCGGGGGCTCTTATTTTTTCTCTTTTCTATCACGTAAAGTGGGCAATTTAAAAGCCCTTATGGTGTCCTTATTTATTTGGGTGGGTGTATGCATCGGTGCCTATTTTATAAAATTACCAGTAGAGTTTTATGTGGTAGCAGCAGTAGTAGGTTTTGTAATGGGCGGTATACAGTCGCTCTCGAGGTCGACTTATGCTAAAATGCTTCCTAAGACTAAGGATCACGCTTCTTATTTTAGTTTTTACGATGTGCTGGAGAAGCTCGGTATTGTCATTGGTACATTTTCGTTTGGCTTTATAGAGGGCGTAACCGGAGGAATGCGAAATTCGATTTTTGCATTGGGTGCCTTTTTTATTATCGGGGTAGTGCTTTTATTGCGTGTGCCCAAACAAAAAGTTGAAGTAGTAGTTTAGTATTTGAACTTTGAGTCCTACTTTTGGACTTCAAAAACTGAACACATTGAGCAAAGAAACAATTTACGATATCGCTATTATTGGCGGCGGAATAGTCGGAGCAGCAACACTTTACCAGTTACAAAAGAAATTTCCTCATCTTCACATCGTGCTTATCGAAAAGGAAGATCGATTGGCGGGACATCAAACCGGACATAATTCTGGTGTAATACACTCAGGGTTATATTACAAACCTGGCTCTAAAAAGGCGGTGAATTGTGTAAAAGGTCGTCATGAGTTAGTACGATTCTCAAAAAAGTACAACGTCAACCATGATGTATGCGGAAAGGTTGTAGTCGCCACTGACGATAGTGAAATGCCCTTCTTAGACAAGATCTACAACACTGGTTTGAAGAATGAAATCGAAGGAATTGTTCGGATCAATAGTGATGAAATTAAAGATTTAGAACCATTTTGTGAAGGTGTTGCAGGAATACATGTTCCGGTAACGGGCATCATCGATTTTGTCGGTGCTACTAATCGTTTGGCAGAAGTAGCGTTAGCACAACAGCCGGCTTCTAAAGTATTACTTGGAGAAGAGTTTAAGTCCGCGGAGCACGGAGATGCATACACGACTGTAACAACAAGTAAAGGAACGTATAAAGCAAAACACACCATTTATTGTGGTGGCTTGCAAGCAGACCGATTGGCGAAGAAAGATAAGGTAGATTTAGATTTACAAATCGTAGGCTTTAGAGGAGACTACTACGATTTGTCAGAACAAGGGATGCATAAGGTGAAAAACCTCATTTATCCGGTTCCTAATCCTGCTTTTCCATTTTTAGGCGTTCACTTTACCAGAATGATTGAAGGTGGTGTAGAATGCGGACCTAATGCAGTATTTACATTCAAACGTGAAGGGTACAATAAAACAGACTTTAATTTGAAGGATACTGCCGATGCATTGACATATATGGGAACTTGGAAACTGTTTGCTAAGCATTGGAAATTCGGTCTAGACGAGTATCGAAGAGCTTTCTCCAAAGCGTTATTCCTGAAAACACTTCAAAAGTTAATTCCTTCATTAACGATGGAGGATTTAGTGCCCGGAAGAGCAGGAGTGAGAGCTATGGCTTTAGGCCCTGATGGGGAAATGATTGATGATTTTAAAATCGAATATAAGGACAAAGCAATTCACGTACTAAACGCCCCTTCACCTGCAGCTACAGCTTGTATGGCTATCGGTATGGACATTACGGAGATGGCTGAGAAGCAATTTGGCTTGATGTAATTAGTAGCGGTGATAATAAAACCATGAGAAAATAAAAAAGGCTTAAGAGAAATCTTAAGCCTTTTTTGTTGCTATTTTACTAGCTGATATTTGTTGGTAATGGTTTCCCAATCAAATAGGAAAATCGGCATTACTTCGTCCAACCGTTTTAAAAATAATGGGTTGGGAGCCTTCATATTTCTAAAGTACTCTTCTTGTAAGTCAGCTAAACCGAATTTATGAAATACCGCTTTACTGATGGAGTATAATGTATTGTTTGATGGATGATTTACTTTCTTCAAGTAACTCTTGTATTCATTGATGGCTTTCTCAAACTCACTAACTTCAAGGTCAAAAACAAGAGCGAACTTTTCCAAGATTTTATTGGTGACTCTGCTATCTTGATGAGCTTCTAAATGTTTGGGGATGAGTTGTAGGTTAGCTGCGATGATGATCAATAAAAATACATCTTGATGAGCGCTGTTTATTTCAACTTCAGCGATTAGCTCTGGGGAGTTTTTTATGATTTCAGCAACTTCAGGAAAGCCTTGGTCTACCGTGTCGAGAATAGTATTCACTGCGATGTTACTCAGCTTATTCTCATTTAGTTTCTTTTTTCCAAAGAGGGTGAACATAGGTTGGGTGCTGTTTAATTTCCTTTGTAACAAATTTAAAAACTTCACCTCCCTGTCGTTCAATGTAAAGAAATCCTTATCAACAAAGTTATTAACCGTTGGGTTGAAATTGTTAATAATTATGGATTTGTTTCCACTTTCGTTAGCCCAAGTTTACTGCTGTTAGTTCTGTTTGTTTTAGTTTTTCATTAATTCGTCGTTGATATAATATCACTGGTCGATTAGTTGATTTTGTTTGATGTGTTTATAGACTATATTTGGTGCATTATAAACCATAACACAAATAACCATGTTAAAAGAGTTTCAAGATTTCGTTAGAAAAGGTAATGTACTTCAAATGGCAGTTGGCCTTATTATGGCACTTTATTTTGGTGCAATCACTAAATCATTTGTTGCTGATATTTTAATGCCACCAATAGGCTTACTTATTGGTGGAGTAGATTTTGAAAATCTACGCTATGTACTAAAGGCCGGCACTGATGTAGTGATGGATGGAGATGTAGTAGTCGTAGAAGCCGTAAAAGAGGTAAGTATTAATTACGGTGCGTTTATCAATACCATTATCACTTTCGTTATTGTAGCTTTTGCTGTGTTTATGCTTGTTAAGGCATACAACAAGACAGAAAAGAAGAAAGAAGAAGCTCCTGCTGCTCCTCCTGCTCCATCAAAAGAGGAGGTTTTACTTGCAGAAATTAGAGATGAATTGAGAAAGAGGGGCTAATTCTTAGCTTTATTATTTCTATTAATAAAAAAAGTGGCTTTAATTTTAAAGCCACTTTTTTCGTTTAAAATAGATTAACATAATGATCGTAAGCGCAATCATTACCGCCCATGCGATGGGGTAACTATATTCGTAAGAAAGCTCAGGCATGTGCTGAAAGTTCATGCCATAAATCCCAGCAATAAATGTTAATGGAATAAATATGGTAGAAATGATGGTAAGTACCTTCATTACTTCATTCATTCGATTGCTCAATGCATTAATGTGTAGGTCTTTGATGCTGCTCAGTAAATCTCTGTTGGATTCAATTGACTCTACTACGTGTATCGTGTGGTCGTATACATCTTGCAAAAAAGGCCGAGTATCCGGATGAATCAATTCACTCTCCGAGCGCAAAAGTGCACTCAGAGATTCTCGAACAGGCAGGACAGATCTACGCAGATAAATAAGTTCCTTTTTTAAGGACTGTAACTTTGCCAGTGATTCGCTGTTAGGTTCATTCATAACCTCTTCCTCAAGGGCTTCCAATTCTTCAGCAAAATGTTCTATTGCAAAATAATAGTAATCCACAATGGTATCAATTAACCGATAAAACAAATAATCGCTACCCTTCTTTCGAGTGCTACCTGCACCTGAGGTAAGTCGCTCTCGTAGTACATTAAAAACATCTTGTGGTTTTTCCTGAAATGAGATTAAGTAGTTTTTGCCAAGTACAAAACTAACTTGTTCGTAGTCCAATTCCCCATTTTTTACGCCATTAAACATTCGAATCGTAAAGAAAATATACTCCCCAAAGTCTTCAAATTTTGGCCGATGGTTGAGGTTCATTACATCTTCTAATAGAAGCGCATGTAGACCAAATTGCTTACCCACAGCTTCCAGTAATGGAATGTTGTGTAGGCCATCTATATTGATCCAATTGTTCATTGATTGATCAAAATTCAACAAGAAATCAGCTGCCTTTTTACCTTCAAAAAGCGCTACTTTTGATCCGTCGTATACATAGGTTTGCCCATTAACCTTATCCACTTTCTGATCTCCCGAGAAAATCAGTAAACCAGGTGCTTGACCAGCTTTCTTTTTGTTGAGTTCCCGATGCTGCGTATTTCGTTTGGAGCGCTTGAGATTCTTTAGTTGAACTTTTTTCATTTCGATTGCTGTATTTTGGTTCGTAAAAGAGGAGCTTTTTTGAGTTAAAAAAGATCTTCTTTTTTAACAATACCTTGGCGAAGGAGCTCTTTTACGACCCGTTCTGTTACATCGCTCATAAAAATGAACTCATTTCTAGTGTCCGAAACATATGCTTTTACCCGCATCTTTAAATAGCTTCTGTGTTCTTTTACTTCATTTACAAAAAGAATGGTAATTGGCTTATTTAAATAAATATACGGAGATACCTGTGCTGATTCTAAGGCAATCGCTCTAGCTTTTGACGTATCCAAATCAATAGGGAGCCATATTTCTGCCACCACTTGGCAGTTGGACTCACCGGTATTTGAATTGGAAACTGCATTGTTTACTGCTTCTGAATTTGGCACCGATACTAACGAGTCATCTTTGGTAACAATACGTGTAGAACGGAGACCAATTTCAACTACTTCTCCGTAGTATTCGCCTATTTCAATCTTATCTCCCACTTGAAATGGTCGATCAAAAACAATCATTATTCCGCCAAATATATTTTTTAAAATGTCCTGAGCTGCAAAACCAACTGCAATACCTACAGATGCCGTTACTGCAATAACTGTTTCAAAAGGTGGTTGAAAAACTCCTGCAATTACTGCAGTTGTTACCAATGCCCAGCCTATAATTTTAATAATAGGAATAAGGCCTTTGAATGTAAAGCGGTAGCGTGTATTTCGTTCAGCTAGCGAGTCTGCGATCTTGATCAGAAGGTTAATAATAAAATAGCCAATCAGGATTATAACAATCGACCATAGTATTTTACCAAGGGAAATAATATCATTGATTTTAGCAATAGGTGTTTCTTTCTTTTCTTCCTTTTCAGTAGCTTCCCCCGGTTTCTCCGATGATTGACCTGCTGTATCGATTGCTACTAGTTTTACTTGCTGCACAGGGTTTTCCTCCACGGAAGCTAACGTATCAATCGATTCTAATTGTTTTTTTTGCTCTGCTGTATCGATTACTTTTTTAGAGGTGTCCGAAGGTGTATTGGGGACTTCAGTCGAATCAATATAAATAAAGACTTCATCCTTGAAGCCATCAACTTGGCTGAATCCATTAATTTGAAGACCAACAAAGCACAGTGTAAGTATAAAATGTAGTGTAGCTTTCATAATTAATGGATGATGTTTTTATTCTTTAATAGATTAACGACCTGTCGAAAAAGCAATTGGTTGATAGAAAAAGTATCGTCACTAGCGCGATTAATGATGCCTCTATCTTCTAGCGTAATTAAGCTAAGACGACTTTGATCTAAGGACTGATTAAATAAAGCCGCATGCTCAGAAAGTGTTAGCCGTTCATGGATGATTAGCGAGTGTAAGGTAAGTATGCTACCCGTGTCAATGTTCTTTAAAAAGGAGAAGTCAAACCCAGATAAACGGCCAATATAAATGGTGTTGTTTTTTACTTCTCTAGTAGATCTTAGCCAGTACAATAGTGCAATGCTGATATTGCTGTCGGAGAATCTGTTCAACTCTTTGAAAAAGGCTTTTTTTAAATATTCTTGTTGCTCTGCTGTGCTCATTCTATTGTATTTGTTTTGAGAGCTGATTAATTCACTTTCTTCAAAAACAATGTTATAACCACTTACACGGTGTCGGTTAATGATGACTTTGTTGATTTGCGTCTCATCTAATTTTTTCAATTCAACTATCAATCTATAATATGACTGTATCTTAATTGACTTCGTTAAATATTGCCATGCGTATAGCTTGCAGGTATTGATCCAGTAGATGTTCTTACCCGTTGCAGATAAAATCTCAAAGTAAGTCTTCATAGCTTCAAACCCGTTTACTTTTTTAAGGAACATGAAGTTGATGTCTTCTAAAATGATAACCTTGTTTTGATAATTACGTTTTAGCTGCTCCACCAATTCTTCTTCCGTGGTTGCGGTAGTATTCAAGAATTCGTTGAAGAAAGCAAACAACTCATCATTGGTAGAAATTGTTCTTGTCAGCTTGGTTCGAACTGTTTGGTTAGCAATATTATTTTGCTTGATGAAAAAGTTTAAGATGGTGCTTGCTCCACTTCCTTTTTCTCCCGTTAGCACGGTTGCTGAATACTTGCCATTATTCCAGCTATTAAAATTGCTATTCAGTGTTTCTAACTCACCCAGTCGACCTACAAAAAAGCTGTCGTCTTCAATGGGCTCTACGCGATATAAACGCTGGTAAACATATGGAAGTTGCTGAATTGACTTTTCGGTTTCACTTAAGAAGTCTGCTAACTCAGGAGTAATGGCTACTTCTTTCTCATTTAGCCCAAAGCGCTTCATAACCTGCTTGTAAAACTCAGATCCTTTTCCAAAATAGACTACACCAAGTGCTTTTATTTTTATATAAGCCTTTTGTGCATAATCAACTAAAATTTCCTTGTAATTCTGAGTGTGCTTCAGTGCTTTTGCTTTCGCCAGCTTTATCCTCAGGTTTAAGATGTTCTCATTTTTGGTTAATCGGTCTAGTTCTGCATTTAACTTATCGATTGATTTTTTTAGCTCATTGACAATCAATTTGCTAATTTCAATAAGACTAGAACTGATTTCTGTCGTTTTAGAGATGCTTCTTTCCATTCCCTCAAGAGCCAAAGCTTTCACCTCGTCAAACGACTTTCCATCATTAGAAAAAGTAATCGCAGAATCTAAATTGTAGGCTACGATACTTGCGATATCACTTATTGAAGTTCTTACTTCTTCTAAGTTTTTTACTAGTTTGGTCTTTAGCGCTTTGTTGTCATGTACAAAATGCGGATACGTTTCTAGTTGAACCAATTCTTTTGGATCAAAATGTTCGAGTTCGTTTTTCTTAAAAGCTCTATCGTATTGCGCTGAGCCTGCTATGATGCGAGGCGACTTAATTTTATCTACTTCTGTTTTAATTTTAGTTTCTAAGCGTTCAATAAGATATGGGATATTTTGCCCGTATAATTGTTCGACACTCTCTGGTATAATTTGTTCAGAAAGCAAGAGGTTAAGTTTTGTCTTTTCTGTTATTAAGAAATCAGCTAAAGAAACCTCTTCCTCTTCTTCATAATTGGTAATGGTTTGGTTTAGTTCAATTAACTTATCTTCGATTTGATTGACCTGTTTGATGATGGTGTTTTCTATGCGAGTTGCACAACTGTTACTTAATAGCTCATGCTGTTGCAATCCATTGTATACGACATTAAAAAGCTCCAGGTCCAATTGAAAATCATCCAACATTGCAAACAACGTATTTTTCCACCCATTGCTCAGCTTAAGATAATTGGAATGTAAACTCTGGTTGGTACTCTCAATATTTGCATCTGAAAAGTCAGCAAAAGGAATTTCCATGGTTCCCACGCGGTCAAACGTAATCCGATATTGCTTGATGTGGATCTGCAATTTGTGCCTTATTTCTCGCTCTAAATCTGCAAGAAGATCATCCAAGGATTGATAGATTTTATCAAAATGTGCTGGTTTGATTCGCTCAGCTACACCAGATTTTAGTTCTTCAATGGTTAGTTTTCCTTGATTAAAGTCTGTAATCTGATGGTTAATAAATTGGTCAATTTTCCATACCTGATCAATCGTTTTTGTTCGTGATGAGAGTAGCTTCGTATACTCCTCGATTAAGGAATAAGGAAATTGATACTCAAAGTAATTGGCGTACAAACTTCTGACAGGAACGTTATGCGTCCATATCTTACTGCCTTTTTTCTCTTTTCGGAATAGGTCTGCTGTTTTAACAGGAAGTTGAGACAATTGGTAAAATGCCTTCTTGAAAGGCTTCTTAACTTTTAGACCAAAAGAGTCATCTTCTTGAATAATAAAACGCTCAGGCTTTTGCTCAATGGTAACTTTGTCCGGAACTCCTTTAAGTTCCTCATTACAAAATGTAATGTACCCTTTAAAGTCATCGCTAAATCCATTTTCCCTTTTTTCGGGGTAATAGGAGGTAAGTAGCTTGTATAAGTGATTGTTGGTATTATTAATTTCTTTAATTACACGCAACTCTTCTTTTCGCTTGCTATCGCCGGTCAATCTCGCTGAAAAATTAGAGTAAATAGCTGAAGCGTCTTTTATAAACTGACGCTGCGCTGCAATCTCATCCTTAAAAAAAGAAAATAAAGCAGGGAAGAATTTACCTTCTATTTGCTCATCGGTATCGTTAAATTTCTCTTGCATGGCTTGTTGTATTCAGCTGGTTAAATTAGGTTTTTTTGAATACCTGATTTAAATTTTTAAATGATTGCAAAAAAAAAGGAAGGCAAAACTGCCCTCCTCTTCAAAACGGTGTGTGTGTTTGTTATAAACCAGTATAATTGTAGGGGCTGATGGCCTTTAATTCACTTTTAACCTCTTCAGAAACGGCGAGTGTATCAATAAACTTCTGGATAGACGATTCTGTGATTTTTTCATTGGTTCGTGTAAGCTCTTTTAAGGCTTCGTATGGTTTTGGAAAACCTTCTCTTCGTAATACGGTCTGTATCGCTTCTGCCACAACAGCCCAGTTATTCTCAAGATCAGCTTTTATTTTATCCTCATTAATAATGAGTTTGCCCAACCCTTTCTGTAAAGATTTTAATGCGATTAACTGATGGCCAAAAGGAACACCTACATTTCTTAAAACAGTAGAGTCAGTCAAGTCACGCTGTAACCTACTGATAGGTAATTTGGCTGAAAGGTGCTCAAAAATAGCGTTGGCAATCCCTAAATTTCCTTCCGAGTTTTCAAAATCAATAGGGTTAACCTTATGTGGCATTGCGGAGGAACCAATCTCTCCTTCCTTAATTTTTTGCTTAAAATAATCCATTGAAATGTAGGTCCAAATGTCCCTATCAAGATCAATTAAAATGGTATTGATGCGTTTGTTTGCATCAAATAATGCAGCTAAATTATCGTAATGCTCTATTTGGGTAGTTGTTTGTGACCTTTCAAGCTGCAGCGATTCAGCTACAAAATTATTTGCAAATGTGGTCCAATCAATGTTTGGATAGGCTACATGGTGTGCATTGAGGTTACCGGTAGCTCCTCCAAATTTAGCAGAATATGGGATCGATTTGAGTTGTTCTAATTGAATCGTCAATCGCTCAATAAAAACAGTTATTTCCTTTCCCATTCGTGTTGGCGATGCTGGTTGTCCGTGTGTTCGTGCCAATAAAGGTATTTGATCCCACTCCTTGGCCAACTTTTTTAACTGGTCGATAGTGTTAGAGAGTTCAGGTAGCAGCACATCTTCCATCGCATTTTTGATGGAAAGTGGAATGGCTGTATTGTTAATGTCTTGAGATGTCAGTCCAAAGTGGATGAACTCAATGCTTTCGCCAAGACCTAAACCATCAATTTTCTCTTTGATGAAGTATTCAACCGCTTTAACATCATGGTTGGTTACTTTTTCTATTTCTTTAACACGAGCAGCGTCTTCATTTTTAAAGTTCGTGTAAAGACCTCTCAATGTTGAAAATACAGCATGATCTACATTGGATAGTTGAGGTAGCGGCAACTCGCAAAGTGCAATAAAGTACTCCACTTCTACTTTTATTCGATAACGAATAAGTGCTGCTTCTGAGAAGTATTTTTCGATTGATTCGGTGTGTCTTCTATATCTTCCGTCAATCGGAGAAATAGCATTTAGATGGTTGAAATCCATTGGTAAAAAATAAGGGGGTACTCGTTTGTAATTTATTTTAAATGTGATAATTCACTCCATACGAAGTCAATTAATTCTTTTACATATTCTGGTGAAAAGTCAAATTTGATGCCTGCTGTTTCGTAGATTTCTCCGATTGACTTTGTGTAGCCCAGTTTTAATGCGGCTTTATAATCTGCAATTGCTTTAGCTGGATTGGTTTTGTAATTTCTCCAAACTGCTACGGCTCCAAGCTGAGCCATGCCATATTCAATGTAGTAGAAGGGAACCTCGTAAAGGTGTAATTGTCGTTGCCACGTGTTTGCTTTGGCTTCTTCCCATCCACTCCAATCGGTTAATGATCCTGAGAATTTGTCATTTATTCTCTCCCAAGCTTTATATCGCTCTTCTATTGTATGCTGAGGGTTTTGATAGACCCAGTGTTGGAAATTATCAATAGTTGCAACCCACGGAAGCGTTTGTAAAACGCCTTCAAGCTGCTCTATTTTGGCCCTTTTAAGCTCATTTTTATCTTCAAAAAACACATCCCAGTAATCCATGCTGATGAGCTCCATGCTCATGGAGGCAAGTTCAGCAACTTCAGAGGGTGTACTTTGAAAATCAACTAAGGACAAATCTTTCATTAGAAAAGAATGCACCGCATGGCCACCTTCGTGCATCATGGTTACCATGTCTCTAAATGTGCCAACTGCATTCATGTAAATAAATGGAATCCCACTTTCATAAAGCGGATAGTTAAACCCACCTGGAGCCTTTCCGTCTTTAGATTCTAAGTCCAAATAGTTTCGATCTCGCATCGTAGTTAGGCAATCGCCAAAATAGGGATCGATTTTAGAAAAAACGGTGATTGATTTTTCTAATAATTCTTTACCTGTGTCAAATGGTTTAAGTGGAGCCTGACCTGATAAATCGACACTTTTATCCCACGGTTTTAAGCTGTCCAATGCGAGAGATTCTTTGCGCTCAATATCTAGTTGATGCATAAAGGGCATGAGCACTTTTTCAATGCTTTCATGAAAGTCAAAGCAGTCTTCCGGAGCGTAATCGAACCGACCCATCGCATCGAACATGTAGTCACGATAGTTGTCATAATCGGCGTTTAAAGCGACTTGATTTCTATCTGATATCAGTTCGGTATACAAATCATTCAGTCGGTCTTTATCTATTAATCTTCGAGTAGTAATTTTCTCAAAAGCCTCTTGTCTTATCGATCTGTTGGTGTCCTCGTAAAACTTCGCCGCTCGTTGAAGTGTCATTTTTTCACCATTTATATCTACTGACATATCTGCTGCAATCGCACCATATTCCTGCGACTTTTGCTCTAGACGAGTCTGAATAGGTATGTTTTCTTCTCGAAAAAGTTCGACGCTTTTCTTTATGCCTCTTAGCATAATGAAATAGGTGTCTTTTTTCAGTTGGTCGATAAAGGATGAGTTAAGTAACTTCTTCTCCAGTTGATTGTTTAGTGGAGCTACTTTCGGACTAATTTCTGTGACGAAAAAGTTAAAAGAATCTTGCAGTGATTGATCCTTGGTGTTGATATTCATTTTGATATACCGCCAAGCCATGTCTTCTTCCAAGAAAGCATCTAGCTCACTTTTATTTTTGAGCCAAACTTCTAGATCATTTACATGATTAATTTCTGCTTCAATAAGTGATGAAAAATACGGTTCAATTTGCTCCCAGGCAGTTAAATTAAACTGTTGAGGTAAAAAAGAGCGCAAAATCTCAGGTGGATGGTGCATACAATGAATTCTTTTAGTCGTAGGATATTACTCTTCGTCTTTTTTTGGTGACTTTTTCTTCGGAGTAGCTTTCTTTTTCGCCGGCTTTTTTTCTGCATTTGCAGTTACTGATGATGACTCTTCAGTTTCTTCTTTTTTTGCTTTTTTCTTTGGCTCTTCTTTGGTTTCAGGTTTTAGTAAGTCATTTTTTACCAATAGGTTGTACCACTGAATGATCTTTTTGATGTCGGAAGAATAAACTCGCTCTTTATCATAGTTTGGTAGTGCCTCTTCTACTTTTGCGGATAGCTCAGCTGCAGAAGATTTATGGTTGATTGATTCCTTTCCACCTTCAATTTCAAATAGTTTTCCAAAAACCTCAGAAAGTAGCGTGTCATCTTCGTAAGTGTAGATGCTAATATCTTCTAAAGCAGATATTTGTTGGTTAGAATAAACAGGAAAGCGCTTGTTGTCAATTAGCGATTCCGCGATTAGACCATTTTTTGTCTGTGAAATAACTTTGTGCAATCCAGGTTTTCCTGAAATCGAGATAATTCCTTTGATATCCATAAATATAATTTGGTTTGCTGCAAATATACATATTTGTACTTTTCCTGATGTCCCTATTTTTGTTGACAACTCAAGCAACGGATTAGTAAAGAAATGCGTCACTGAATAGTATATTTTAGTATTTTTAACGTTTAATACGTTATCCAATTATTTCAGTTTGATGAAAAACTTCTATAAGTCCCTCATTTTCTTTCTATTTATTCTTTTTAGCTTTAATGCATCTGCCACACACTACATGGGTGGTGAGATAACTTGGGTTTGTGATAATCAGGGAAGATATGTCTTTACAGTAAAAGTGTATCGTGATTGTAATGGAGTTCCACTCCAAGGAAACATTTCGTTACGTGTTCATAATTATCCGAATCCTGGGCAGTTTAATACTACGTTTCCGTTATCTAGGCAGGTAATTAACGATATTTCAGCTACCTGTGGGGGCTCTCCTTGTAATCCTACGAATACAAGGATTGCTACTACAACAGCAGGAGCAGTAGAAGAACATATATATACCTCAGCTCCTCAACGATTAAATGGAATTCCTGGCGCAGCTGGTTGGATTTTTACGTTTGAAGGCTCAACAAGAAATAATGCCATTGATAACTTAACAAACCCTGGAGGTCGTGATTTATTGTTAAGAGCTAAAATGTTCGCTTTTAATGGTCAAAATGCTTCTACCTGCTATGATAACTCACCAAACTTTGCAGAGGTTCCATCTTCTGTATTGTGTACAGGAGATGCTTTTACTTACAACCACAACGCTCAGGATGATGAGCTAGATTCATTGGTCTACTCCTGGGCAGAGCCTCTAGATGGATTAAATGGATTGTACGTGGAGGCTTCTAACCCACGAGTGCCTTTCGTTAATGGATACTCATTTACTTCTCCCTTTCCAGGAACATTTCAAAATCCAAACAATGTCCCTGCTTCTTTGAATACAGAGAATGGAGAAATCTCATACACCTCATTCACTGATGGAGAATTTGTTTCCTGTGTTCGAGTAGAATCTTATAGATGTGGTCAAAAGATTGCAGAAATATACAGAGATATTCAAACGGTGCTATTAAGTAGTTCAATATGTAGCCCTAATGATCCACCATTTATTCGTGCACCTTTTGAATCCTCTCCAGGTGTTTTCAATGTTTACAGAGATACTGTGAAAGCGGGAGATTTGGTAACCTTTAATTTACAGGTCCAAGATTTTCCCTCTGCCACTAACCCTAATGCAGACTCTGTTCGAGTATTTGCGAGTGGATTGCAATTTGGAGCTAACTTCTCTAACCCCAATTCAGGTTGTTTGAATCCTCCATGTGCTACATTGAGCACTTCATTGCCTGGTTCTGGTTTTTTAGCTTATCAAAGTGTTTTTAATTGGCAAACCTCTTGTAACCATATTTCCTTTAATGATGGGTGTGTGAGTTTGAATAATACTTATAATTTCGTAATTCGAGCTACCGATAACTCATGTCCCGCACCTGGGCAAACAGTCACAACTATATCCATTACAGTGCTTGCTGATGACGTTATTGAATCTCCAGATATTTATTGTTTAGACGTTAACCCCAATGGAGATGTTGATTTGACATGGAATCAACCGATAGATACGACCAATTCTTTTAACGCATGGTTGATATACAGTGGTGTTAATCCTAACGGCCCCTTTAATTTAATTGATAGTATTTTTAATTACAATACGCTTAGCTATACGCATGTGGGGGCAGGCGCTGATGCAGGACAAAGATATTATTATGTAAGAAGTAGATCCGGATGTAATGATGCGGTAATCAATGTAGCAAAAGATACGCTATCAACTATATTTGTAGATGCTACATTAGATGCAGCTAACAGTTGTGCAGATTTAAATTGGAATCCATTTAATTCCTTAGGCTCTTCAGGGAACTACCGAATTTTTAAGGATGGTACACAAATATCGACAACCAATGCTACTACAACGAATTTGTGTAACCCAATAACGAATTGCGCAGATACGATCACTTACAGAGTTGTACGAGATAACAATCAAAATGCTTGTTCTTCTTCTTCGAATACTTTTGAGTTTATTTATAAAGCACCGGATCCTATCGCGGACTTTTCTTTTGTTGCTGCTTGTGTGGTTGATCCAGTTGTGTTTACCGACTTGTCTACAGTTACAGCAGGAACCATAACTGACTGGTCTTGGGATTTTGGGGACGGTTCAGGAATTTCAACTTTACAAAATCCAAGCTATACCTATTCCACACCCGGCACATACGCGGTTGAATTAACAGTAACCACTAATCTTAACTGTCAGGCGACAGTTACTAAAAATGTAACGCTTAACCCTGGACCACCTGTAGATGCAGGTACAAATCAATCGATTTGTGTTGGTCAATCGACTACAATTGGTGGGTCTCCTACAACAACCGGAGGTAATTCCGTTACTTGGTCTCCGGCTATTGGTTTGAGCAGTACAACTGCATTTAATCCTACAGCAAACCCTACGGTAACCACTACTTATACAGTAACGGTTACCGATGGTACGGCTTGTTCTAGTACCGACCAAGTGACAGTAACTGTTTCTCCTATTCCCGCCGCTGATGCAGGAACAAATCAAGCAATTTGTCTGGGTGAGAGTATCACTATTGGTGGTTCCCCTACAGGGCCTCCCACTTCTACATATTTATGGAGTCCAACGACAGGATTATCTAGCCCAACTGCAGCAAATCCAACTGCTTCTCCTTCTATAACTACAACATATACTGTTACGGTAACCACAGGTCCAAACTGTACAGCAACGGATCAGGTGACGGTAACTGTAAATCCATCACCAACTGCCGATGCAGGTTCAGACCAGACAGTTTGTACAGGTACTACTGTGACATTAGGCGGAGCTCCAACTACTGGAACAGGGAATACCGTTATTTGGTCTCCGGCTGCCGGATTAAGTAGTGCTACCGCATTAAACCCAACGGTTACACCAACAGCTACAACAACTTATACTGTTACCACGACTAATTCATTTAATTGTACACAGACAGACCAGGTAACCATAACAGTAAATCCAAACGCTACAACTAATGCGGGGCCGGATAGAACGATTTGTATTGGAGGTAGTGTAGGAATCGGAAGCCCTAGTATAGCAGGATCTACCTATTCCTGGTCTCCTTCTTTAGGTTTGTCAAGCACGACAGTTTCAAACCCAACAGCTTCTCCTGCAACGACGACTACTTATACCGTTTCAGTGGTTGACGCAAATGGATGTACGGGAACTGATCAAGTGGTTGTCAATGTAAATCCTTCAGCTGCTGCTGATGCAGGACCTGATGTGATTATTTGTGTTGGTGTAGGCCAAGCAATTGGTGGCTCTCCAACAGGAAATACAGGTTCAACTTATTTATGGTCTCCAGCAACTGGTTTGTCTAGTACTACAGTAGCTAACCCTATTGCGAATCCATCATCAGCTACTACTTACACCGTTTTAGTCACGGATGCTAATGGTTGTACCGGTACTGATCAAGTATTGGTCTCAATTGGCTCAGTTCCTACAGTAGATGCCGGAAGTGATCAAGCGATTTGTTCTGGAGGTTCAATTTCAATCGGAGGTTCCCCAACCGGCGCTGCCACTTCTACTTTCGCATGGAGTCCTGCAGTTGGTTTGTCTAGTGTTACTGCTGCGAATCCAACTGCAAGCCCAACTACGACAACGACCTACACTGTAGTCGTTACTGATGCATCTGGATGTACTGCCACTGACCAAATGACTGTAACTGTAAATCCTTCTCCTACCATAAGTGCAGGCCCAGATCAAGCGGTTTGTCCTGGAGGTAGCATAGCTATTGGAGGTACACCAACCGGTCCGAGTGGGTCGACATATACATGGAGTCCTTCAGCAACATTAGCAGGAGCAACAACTGCTAATCCTGTTGCTACACCTGTTGCTACTACTACATACACAGTTACTGTAACTGATGGTAACGGCTGTACAAATACCGACGATGTAGTTGTTTCAGTAAATAATGTTCCTACAGCAGATGCCGGAGTTGATCAAACAATTTGTAATGGAAGTGGAGTGGTTATTGGTGGAAGCCCAACAGGGCCAACAGGAGCTACTTTCCAATGGAGCCCTTCAACAGGATTATCTAGTGCAACCGCATCAAATCCTACTGCTAGTCCTACAATTACTACACAATATACTGTAACTGTTACAAGTGGTGTAGGTTGTGCTTCTACGGATATCGTAAATGTAACAGTGAATCAAAACCCTATTGTTGATGCAGGACCCGATCAAACAATTTGTAATGGCTTTTCAGCAACTATTGGTGGAAGCCCAACAGGAGCTTCTGGTGTAACATTCGCATGGACACCTTCAGCAACACTTTCTAGTGCCACTGTTTCTAATCCTGTCGCTAGCCCAACTGTAACAACTACTTATACTGTTGTAATTACAGATGGTAATGGCTGTACAGCTACTGATCAAGTAGATGTTATCGTAAATCAAAGTCCAACAGTTGATGCAGGTCCAGATCAAGCGGTTTGTCCTGGAGGTAGCATAGCTATTGGAGGTACACCAACCGGTCCAAGTGGGTCGACATATGCATGGAGTCCTTCAGCAACATTAGCAGGAGCAACAACTGCTAACCCTGTCGCTACACCTACCGCTACTACCACATATACTGTTACAGTAACTGATGGTAATGGCTGCACAAATACCGACGATGTAGTTGTTACAGTAAATAATGTTCCTACAGCAGATGCTGGTCTAGATCAAACGATTTGTAATGGAAGTGGAGTGGTTATTGGTGGAAGCCCAACAGGGCCAACAGGAGCTACTTACCAATGGAGCCCTTCAACAGGATTATCTAGTGTAACCGCATCAAATCCTACTGCTAGTCCTACAATTACTACACAATATACTGTAACTGTTACAAGTGGTGTAGGTTGTACTTCTACGGATATCGTAAATGTAACAGTGAATCAAAACCCTATTGTTGATGCAGGACCCGATCAAACAATTTGTAATGGCTTTTCAGCAACTATTGGTGGAAGCCCAACAGGAGCTCCTGGTGTAACATTCGCATGGACACCTTCAGCAACACTTTCTAGTGCTACTGTTTCTAATCCTGTCGCTAGCCCAACTGTAACAACTACTTATACTGTTGTAATTACAGATGGTAATGGCTGTACAGCTACTGATCAAGTAGATGTTATCGTAAATCAAAGTCCAACTGTTGATGCAGGTCCTGACCTTGCTGTATGTAATGGTGGGTCTTTAGCGATTGGAGGCTCTCCTACGGGCCCTTCAGGTTCTAGCTACGCATGGACGCCTGCAGCCACGTTGAATGACCCAACATTATCGAACCCGATAGCTACTCCTACTGCTACTACTACCTATACAGTAATTATTACCGATGCGAATGGATGTACAAATACAGATGATGTAGTTGTTTCAGTAAATGCATTGCCAACGGCTGATGCAGGCAGAGATACTGCAATATGTTTAGGAGAGTCAACGCCAATTGGTGGAACACCTACAGGTCCTGCAGGCGCTACCTTTACATGGAGCCCAATAACAGGTTTGTCTAACTCAACAGCATCAAATCCAGTAGCTAATCCATCTATTACAACAACATATACAGTTACTATTACTGATGGGAACGGTTGTACTGCTACAGATGATGTAGTGGTTACCATCAATCCACTACCCGTTGTTGATGCAGGTGCAGATGTATTTGTATGTATCAACGATACCATACAGATTGGTGGGGCTCCGACAGGTCCAATAGGATCAACTTATGCATGGACACCTGCAGCTTCCATTGTAGATGCAACTGCTGAGAATCCTAGAGTTTTCCCTTCAGTATCGACTACTTATACTGTTATTGTTACGGATATTAATGGTTGTACAAATATTGATGATGTATTAGTTTCAGTTAATCCACTTCCTACTATTGATGCAGGAGACTCTGCGTACGTTTGTCCGGGTTTTAGTGAGCAATTACAGGCTAATGGTGGTGTTTCTTACGTATGGGATGCTGATCCAACATTGAGTAGTTTGACTATTTCAAACCCGGTAGCTACACCATTGGTATCAACGACTTATTTTGTTACAGGGACTGATGCAAATGGATGTTCTAACAGGGATTCAGTATTTGTATTGGTTGCTCCAGATGTGCCAACAGACGCGGGCGTTGATCAATCCATTTGTTTAAATGATAGTGTTCGACTGGGAGGGAATTCTTCTTCTCCTATAAATACCATTTATTCTTGGTCTCCAACGGCTGGTTTGAGTGACCCAACCATTGCAAATCCAATGGCTTCTCCTTCGGTAACAACAAAGTATTTCTTGATTACTACCAATGATACCTGTACTGGAGTAGACTCCGTAACAATATCTGTTAATCCAATTGTTACTGCAGACTTTTCTGCGACTACGATTTGTCAAAATGATTCTACGTCATTTTCAGATTTATCAGGGGTAGTATCAGGTACTATAACCAATTGGTTGTGGGATTTTGGTGACGGATCAGTAAATTCAACGCTTCAAAATCCAAAGCACCTCTACTTAACATCAGGGACGTTTAATGTTAAGTTGGTGGTAACATCCGATGTTGGGTGTTTAGATTCTATAACACAAGCTGTAATTGTGAATCCTAATCCGATCTCAGATGCCGGAAGTGACCAAACTATTTGCTTTGGAGATACGGTAACAATTGGTGGAAGCCCAACAGGAGATCCTGCAAATTTATTTAGTTGGACACCTGCTTTAGGTCTTGACAATGCAAGTATTGCAAATCCAAGAGCCTTTCCACAAACGACGACCAAGTACTTTGTAACGGTAACAGATGCTAATGGGTGTACAGGTTTAGATTCAATGGAAGTTATTGTTAACCCATTACCACTTGTAGACGCAGGCGCCGATATTACCATATGTGATCAAGCCTCAGCGCAATTGCAATCAACAGGTGCGGTTACTTATACATGGTCTCCGGCAGCAACGCTTTCAGACCCAACTATCTCAAATCCTATTGCTTCACCAAATGATACCACCATGTATTTTGTGATTGGAGTGGATGCAAATGGTTGTCAAAATATAGACTCTATGACGGTATTTGTAAGTCCACGCCCAGTAGCGCTGTTCGAAGCTGATACTGTTTGTGAAGGAAACCCAACCACGTTTACTGATTTATCATCTGTTAGTTCTGGTGCTATTACAGGATGGGTATGGGACTTTGGTGATGGAGTTGGAAGTTCAACACTTCAGAACCCAACATATACCTATGCTTCAGATGGAGAGTATACAGTTCAGCTGATTGCTACTTCAGGCTTGTCTTGTAGTGATACATTTAACTTACAGGTGAAAGTAGACTCATTACCATTATTAGATGCAGGTGCGGATATAGCTTACTGTATTGGAGATACGGCACAAGTTCAAGCAACGGGAGCTGTTTCGTATGTTTGGACACCAGCTGCAGGGTTGAGCGATCCAACTATTGCAAACCCACAGGTTTTTGTTACAACTACTACGACATATACCGTAACAGGGACAGGAGCAAATGGATGTTCTACTACAGATGACATTTTAGTAACTGTTAATCCATTACCAGTGATTGATGCAGGTAATGATTTGGAAATTTGTATTGGTGATACTGTTGTGATTGGTGGAACCCCTTCTGGGCCTGCTACAGCATCTTATAAATGGACTCCTGCAATTGGATTAGATTTTGATACTGTTCAGAATCCATTAGCATCGCCGCAAGTTACGACCAAGTATTTCTTAGAAGTAACGGATGGTAATTCATGCGTTGCGATTGATTCTATCGAAGTAATAGTCAATCCTCTTCCTGTAATTGACGCGGGCGCAGATACAGCAATTTGCAAGAATACACCACTGCAGCTCAATGCAACAGGTGCCGCTACTTATTTATGGACGCCTACTCGTGGTTTGTCCGACCCGTTTATTGCGAATCCAATTGCTATACTTGATACCACCACTACTTATGTGATTACTGGTACCGATACGAATGGATGTATTAGTACTGACACTTTATTGATAGAAGTTTTAGATGTTGATTTTGTATCGGATATTGAATTATGTGAAGGGGAGTCTGTAACATTAAACCCACAACTATCAGGAGATACTGCTGGTGTTACTTATTTATGGACACCTTCACGCACCATTACATCGACTACGGTTAGAAATCCTTTAGTAAGTCCGCTAGCGACTACTAAGTATTTCTTAACGGTGACAAATGCTGCAGGGTGTGTTGCAGTAGATAGTGTAACCATTACCGTAAATGTTACTCCGATACCTGAATTTAATATTGATTTCACAGCTTCTTGTTCTGGATTGGAATCACGTGTACAGAATTTTACCATTAACGGTATTGTTCATTTGTGGAATGTGAATGGAAGTGACGATACATTGATTTCATTTGAGCCAGACTTGGGACTTCGTTACAACACAACTAACCAAGTAACGCTGATTGCTGTCAATAATACGTGTGCAGATACACTTACTAAGTCAATAGAGGTGGGAGAGGTAGATAATTATTTAAATCTGACTCAAACAAATATATTCTCACCAAATGGTGACGGCATTAATGATGCATTTGTAGTTGAGTTTAAAGGAGAGTTTGTAAACTGTGCGGAAATTCTCATCTTCAACCGATGGGGAGATGTAGTATACACCTCAAATGTTGAGAGAAGTGGATGGGACGGAAGAACCCAAAGTGGGGAAAAAGCACCTTCAGGAACTTACTTCTACGTGATTAAGTTAGCAGATGCCGAAATTAAAGGAAGCGTTATGCTCAGTCGATAATATTTAAATTTGTATAGAAACCGCTTTTTGATTCTTCATGAAGCGGTTTTTTTTTACCTTTTTTGCAACGTTTCAAAGGAGATGAATACATTTGAGGAAAGACTCCAATATGAAATTTCAGCAGCCTACTTCGGAAAATATAACTCATTTGATCAGTTTATGCGAATCGTATCATCTAGCTTCAGATACCCAAGCTATATCGGTTTATGCAAAGGATTACACTGAAGATCTATCCTTTCCTCCTGAACTCGTTTTAAAGCCAGCGACGGTAGAAGAAGTGAGTGAAATAATGGCCTATTGTAATGAGCGGAATATTTGTGTTACTCCTCGTGGTGCAGGTACAGGATTAAGTGGAGGAGCGCTACCTGTGCATGGTGGCGTATTGCTTTCCACTGAACGACTTAATCGCATACTTGATATCGATGAGGATAATTTACAAGTAACTACCGAGCCAGGGGTAATTACGGAAGTTTTGCAAAATGCTGTCAAAGAAAAAGGACTTTTTTATCCTCCTGATCCGGCAAGTAAGGGTAGTTGTTTTATTGGGGGAAATATTGCTGAAAATTCCGGTGGTCCAAAAGCTGTTAAGTATGGAGTGGTGAAGGATTATGTATTGAATTTAGAGGTTGTGTTGCCCTCTGGTGAAATTATCTGGACAGGAGCCAATGTACTAAAGAATGCTACTGGATACAATTTGACACAGTTGATCGTTGGAAGTGAAGGTACACTCGGTATTGTGACTAAAATTGTGTTGCGACTCATTCCTCATCCTATGTTTGATGCCTTGTTGTTAGTGCCTTTTAATACGTTTAGCGATGCAGCAAAAGCAGTATCAGCCATATTTAAAGCAGGAGTTACTCCTTCTGCTATGGAGTTAATGGAAAGAGATGCCATTATCATGGCCCAGCAGTTTATTGAAGATTATTCTTTGGAGCTTTCAGATAGCACTGAAGCACACCTACTGATAGAGGTGGATGGAAACAATGAATCCGTATTAATGGATGATATGGAAATAATTTTTAGAACGTTAGAGAAATTTGATTGTGGAGAAGTGCTTATGGCCGACAGCGAAGCTAAAAAAGCCAATTTATGGCGTCTACGCCGAGTAGTGGGAGAGGCAGTAAAGAAACAGTCCATCTATAAAGAAGAAGATACCGTGGTGCCAAGAGCTGCATTGCCAGAACTATTAGACGCTGTTAAGGAAATTGGCCAGAGATATGGGTTTCGATCAGTTTGTTATGGACATGCCGGCGATGGGAATTTACATGTGAATATTTTAAAGGACGAATTATCAGATGAGTTTTGGGATAACGAGTTAAATAAAGCGATTCGGGAATTATTTAGAGAAGTTAAACGACTCGGAGGAACCATTTCAGGAGAGCATGGCATTGGTTTAGTCCAAAAAGAATACATGGATATCATGTTTAACCAATCTCAGATAGCGTTAATGAAAGGAATTAAAAAAGTATTTGATCCAAATGGAATATTGAATCCGGGGAAGATTTGGATTTAATCTAAAAAAGCAGCAAATTCTAAACTTGCTGCTTTTAATAGAATATTTCTTAAGTTTTATTTAGTCAAAATTACCTTCTTCGTGGTTATGCTATTCCGTGATTGTACGGAAATGAAGTAGATGCCGGGGGGATTGGAAGATAAATCAATATTGACCATTTTGTTTATCGGATAAATTTCGGATACTACCTGTCCAGTAAAAGAACGTATCGTTATTTCTGAGGGCTTAGCTTCATTATTGAAAGCTATTGATAATGCACCTTTGGTTGGATTTGGGAAAAAATGAAAATTATTTCTTTGATGTTTTGTCAAGGAAGTAGTTATGCATGAGTCGATGTTGATAGAGAAGCTTTTGCTGGTAACTCCACAATTTCCATCATTCAGCTGGATAACAGGTCTATATATACCTGATCCAAAAGAACTGTCCACGATCCATTTGAAAAGTACTGTTCTCCCCGTGGTAATAATTTTTGATTGTAAGATCGGGTTTGTTAGCACAGCTGTTACTGTTTGATTGGTGTCAAGGTCTGTGATCTGAGCTGAGAACACAATTGAATCGCCGATGCAGGCATTTAACGTATAATTGTTTGAGTTATTAATTCCGCCTAAGTTAGGAAGGTTGTTGGTGGCTACGTTAGAAATAACTTCAATTGCCCATTCTCTTTGTACCTTGCCTACTTTTATACCATTGCTATACTCTGTAGCTGTTACATTAACTAAGTATTTGCCATTTGCATTAGGTGTTACGGTTAATACACCCGTACTGGCATTTAGCGTAGAAGTTCCATTCGGTCCAAAAGGGTCTGTTGCAGAGTACCCTGATGGATAGCTTCCTGACGCATCTTCTAAGCGGTAAACAATTGAATCTCCATTCACATCACTAACAGATAGATCGAGATCAGTTGTACTATTTATTTGTGCAAAACGAATGATTGATGAATTAAACGTAGCAGATGTATTTTGGGAGGTTAGCGAAGAGACTTCGGCCGATAGCTCATCTAGAGGTGAAGGACTTTGAACATTATTATAAATTGGAGAGCAACAGGGGCCATTAAAATCTAATTCGTAGCTATTACAATTGTTTAGGGGGAAAGTAAATTGAGTTTTGTATTCAATAATTAAGTGAGGATCAATTAACGAGCAAGGTATATTAGATGGGTAAGAGGTATCTCTAGGGATTCGAATAGACCCAGAAGCACAAGAGTTGCTATAATTAACATCTAGAAAACTTCTTACAATTGGAAACCCTGTATTAACAACAAATGTGGTCAACTTAATTTCATATGTATTGTTGGCGATATGTTTATAGGAGATATCTGCCCCAATAAAATCGGATGCGATGGTTTGGGAGAGGGTTAAAAATGAGAGGAGAAAAGTGAGTATAAATGTTTTCATAATTATTGCTTTGTGTTTTCGATTTTATGACGACTTTGATTGGGTTTAGTTGCTTTTGATTTTAATCAAAAAAAGCAGTAAGAAGAATCTTACTGCTTTGTGCCCGGAACGGGACTCGAACCTGCACATCCATACGGATACATGGCCCTCAACCATGCCTGTCTACCAATTTCAGCACCCGGGCGAATAATCAACTAAGATAGTCGATTTTGC
>CBFHZL010000027.1:0-24843 GCA_965660325.1 uncultured Acidiluteibacter sp. | reverse complement strand
GCTCGGCAACCGACTAAAAAAGCGAGCCTGTAATTAATTGTTGATTTTCAAAACAATGTGAATGGAGCAATGATTTGATTCATATTCCTTAAATAATACATCGTTTGCATTTTATGACCTTGTTTTGTTTGTGTTAAATAATATTAAACATAATGCATTTGCTATCTACTTTAATAGTAATACTATTAAGTTTGTATGTTGAAAGTAAAAAATATGGACGATATATTTTCCAAATTGGAGATAAAAGCCAACGAAAAGTTATTTCTTAAGCATCCGGACTCGAGTGATTTAGGAAGGAAGATCATCACAGGTGCAGTTGATTTGATTCACGACCTGGGTTTTGATGCATTTACTTTTCGAAAGTTGGCCCAATACATTGAATCAACGGAGGCTTCCATTTATCGTTACTTTGAAAGTAAACACAAATTGCTGCTTTATCTTACTTCTTGGTACTGGGGTTGGATGGAGTATCGTTTAGCTTTTTGTATCACTAATATTGACAGCAATGTAGAGTGCTTATCACGTGCCATTTCTTTATTAACCGAAAAGGTAACAGAAACCAATAATTCTACCCCGATAGACACGATTAAACTAAATCAAATCGTAATTTCCGAATCTGCAAAAGCATACTTAACAAAAGAGGTTGATGCCGTAAATAAGGAAGGTGCGTATATTGATTATAAGCAGTTTGTCGGAAAAATAAGTGATTTGATTTTAACCATTAATCCTGCGTATAAATATCCTCACATGCTCGTATCTACCGTTATTGAAGGTGCGCACCATCAGCATTATTTTGCTGAGCACTTACCGCGATTAACCGATGTAATAGAAGGAGAAGATGCCATAACAACATTCTATAAAGAAATGGTGTTAAAGGCCATTGGAGTAAGTGAATTATCGAATAAATAGAAAAATATGTTAGCTGAAAATACCACATTAACACCCATGCAACGCTTCTGGAAGTTGCTAAAACCTGATCAAAAAGAGATTCGAAATGTTTACATTTACTCTATATTTAATGGTTTAATTAACCTGTCGTTACCTTTAGGTATTCAGGCAATTATAAATTTGATACAAGGTGGACAAGTAAGTACTTCTTGGATTATTTTAGTCTTCTTTGTTGTACTCGGTGTGGGTATGGCAGGCTTACTTCAAATTTTTCAACTACATATTACGGAGAGTATCCAGCAGAAAATATTTGCTCGTGCGGCGTTTGAGTTTGCCTATCGAATTCCTAAAATTAAAATGGAACGGTTGTACAAACATTACGCTCCCGAATTAATGAACCGATTCTTTGATATTGTATCAGTTCAAAAGGGCTTATCTAAAATACTGATTGATTTTTCCGCAGCAGCGCTTCAAGTTGTTTTTGGATTGATTTTGCTTTCCTTTTATCACCCATTTTTTGTCATTTTTAGTTTCATACTCGTTTTATTGGTTTATATTATTTTTAGATATACCTCTAAAAAAGGATTGGAAACGAGCTTAAAAGAATCAAAACACAAATATGCAGTTGCACATTGGTTAGAAGAGCTTGCGCGAACTGCTACCACATTTAAGCTGGCTGGTGATTCTGATTTGCCGATGACTAAAATTGATAGTAATGTAGGGAAGTATGTGGATGCGCGTCAAAGTCACTTTAAAGTGCTGGTGTCACAGTTTTCATTTATGGTGCTGTTCAAGGTAATTGTTGCGGCAGGTCTATTGCTAATTGGCGGAATTTTAGTGATGGAGCAAAGTATGAATATAGGACAGTTTGTCGCAGCTGAAATTATTATTCTACTAGTAATTAATTCCGTTGAGAAGTTGGTGCTAAGTCTCGAGACAATCTACGATGTTTTAACCTCATTAGAGAAAGTAGGACAGGTAACCGATATGGACTTAGACTCTAATGAAGGGATTAATTTATGTGATGAAAATACCGGAAGAGGGCTAGCTGTGAGTTTAGACCACGTATCGTTTGCTTACCCTGGCTACCATAAAAATACCATTAAGAATGTAAGTTTAGATTTGGAGCAAGGCAAGAGTTACATGATTGCAGGACCTAATGGATCAGGTAAAAGTACCTTGTTGAACCTCATTTCAGGGTTGTATGATGTGCAAGATGGCACGGTTTCATACAATGGGTTAGCAAAAGACAACTTACAGGTGAATTCCTTACGTATAGAAATTGGATCTTGTCTTACGGAAGAGCAGCTATTTGAAGGCACAGTGCTAGAGAATATAGCGGTAGGACGCGATAACGTAACTTTCGAGCAAGTAAGGTGGGCAGTAGAAAATCTAGGATTAGCAGATTTTGTAAAAACGCTGTCAAAAGGTTATGACACCCATATAGATCCTCTTGGTAAAAAGCTTCCTAGAAGTATCGTTCGTAAAATGCTGTTAGCACGAAGTATTGCCAGCAAACCTAGTTTGTTACTTTTAGAAAATGCATTCGATACGTTGGACGATATGGAACTAAAGAAAACGGTTGATTTCTTAACAGATCAATCAAATAATTGGACCCTAGTAGCCGTGTCTAATAATCTTCATTATGCTAAATCGTGTGATCAAATAATTGCCTTAGATCGAGGAGCAGTTAACAAAACTGGAACCTACGAAGACATGAAATCGATCATCAATTTTATAAATTTGTAATTAGATGCTGAATATATCCTCAAATTCATTGGATCCAAACCTAAAGAAGGGAAAGTTTAGGTCGTTGGATAAAGTAGAATCAAAAGAATCAAGTCGTAGATTAATACGTGTGATTTCAGGTTTTGGATTAGTTGGTTTTCTAATCCTGTTTTTACCATGGACTCAAAATATACGATCTCGTGGCGATGTAACCACACTCAAGCCAAACCAACGGCAACAATCCATCCATTCAGTAATTCCTGGAAGGATAGAAAAATGGTTTGTACAAGAAGGGGACAACGTTAAGAAAGGTGATACCATTTTATTCTTGTCAGAGGTAAAAGATGACTATTTTGATCCACAGCTGCTTAGCAGAACAGAAGAGCAGTTGAAAGCCAAAGAAATGTCGGTTAATTCCTACATGGAAAAGGTAAAGTCATTGGATAATCAAATAGATGCACTTTCTCAAACAGGTCGACTAAAGTTCGAACAGGCACAAAATAAACTGAAGCAAGCGTATTTAAAGGTGATAAGTGATAGTATGGACTATGAGGCGTCTTTAATCAACTACCAAGTAGCCCAAGAGCAATTTCAGCGTATGCAACAACTTTATAATGATGGTCTGAAATCATTGACTGACCTGGAAAAACGGAAGTTGACGTTACAAAAAGCTCAAGCTGAGAAGATCTCATATGAGAATAAATTGTTAACTACTAGAAACGAAGTAATTAATGCAAAAGTAGAACTAACATCGATTAAAGCCCAATACCGCGATGATGTTTCGAAAGCGGAATCAGAAAAGTTTACCGCATTATCAAATATGTATGATGCAGAAGCGACGGTAACAAAGTTGCAAAACCAATATATGAATTACTCCGTTCGATCGGGGCTCTATTTCATTACGGCACCTCAGGACGGTTATATTATTCGAACGATTCAGTCGGGTATTGGAGAAACCATAAAAGAAGGAGCAGAGATTGTTACTATAATGCCTGCAGTTTATGATTTAGCTATTGCCATGTATGTTAAGCCTATTGATTTGCCATTACTAGAAGTAGGGCAGCATGTAAGGACACAATTTGATGGATGGCCTGCTATTGTTTTTTCTGGTTGGCCAAATGTGAGCTATGGTACATATGGAGGAACAGTGTATGCAATAGATAACTACATTAGCGCTAATGGTATGTATAGAATATTGGTTGCCCCCGATACTAAAGACGTACCTTGGCCAGATGCATTAAGAGTTGGGGCAGGAGCATCAAGTATGCTTTTGCTTAAGGATGTACCTATTTGGTATGAATTATGGCGAAACATCAATGGATTTCCTCCTGATTATTACAAAACGTTAGACGAAGCAACAGCACCGGCAAAAAGCAAAGAGAAATAATGAGAACAATCCAATTAGTCCTTCTTTTTATATTTTTTGGTGGTTTTCTGTCTGCTCAAGAAACAGTAGATAAAGTCATCTCTTTTGATGATTACATGGCCATTGTTCGAGAACACCACCCCATAGCTAAACAAGCTGATATCCGTTTACAACAAGGAGAAGCAGCAGTTCTTCAATCTCGTGGAGGTTTTGACCCAAAATTGTTTAACGATTTTAGTCAAAAATACTTTGATGAAAAACAGTATTACAGCCTGATTGACGCAGGAGTAAAGATTCCAACTTGGTTCGGTATTGAATTAAAAGGTGGTTATGAGCAAAATCAAGGGAGCTTTTTAAACCCTGAAAACAACACGCCTTCAAATGGTTTGTGGTATGCAGGAGTCACACTTCCTGTTGGGGTAGGTTTATTTATTGATGAGCGAAGAGCCATGCTTAGAAAAGCACAGCTATTTCAAGAAATGACTGTTTCCGAACGACAGTTATTAGTAAACGAGTTATTATATGCTTCTGGGAGTGCTTATTGGGAGTGGTTTAAAGCTTATAATGTACTAACTGTTTATCAAGAAGCTGTTGTTCTTGCGAACCAACGCTTTAAAGCAGTTATTCAAAATGCTCAATTAGGTGATCAGCCATATATGGATACTGTTGAAGCGGGAATTCAATTACAAAATAGACAAATTGCTCTTCGCCAAGCACGAGTAGATTATGATAATGCCACAGCTATGTTAGAGGCTTATTTATGGGCCGATGGAGTTGTTCCACTAGAATTAGAAGAAAATACTGGTCCTGAAGTAAATAGGAATGTGGTTGGTAGGGCTGTTGATGCCTATTACCTTGCACAACGAGATACGTTACTCATGCAACACCCAAAGCTACGACAATACCAATTAAAGCTAGACCAAATTGCAATTGATCAACGCTTAAAGCGAGAGCAATTAAAGCCTACATTAAACTTGAAGTACAATGCTTTAAGTGAGGCTATAAACGACTCACCATTGGAGGAGTATAACTCAAATAATTACAATTGGGGAGTAGAGTTTTCAATGCCAATTTTACTACGAAAGGAGCGGGGCGCATTACGGTTAGCAAATTTCAAAATGCAAGAAGCTGAGCTCGATTACACCAATCAAATTGCAGAGATTTTGTATAAAATCAATATTGCTTTAAACAACTGGGAGGCAACAAAAGAGCAATTGGATATATACACCAGAACTGTAATTGATTATGAGCGTTTACTAAATGGAGAACGTCAACTATTTAACGCAGGAGAGAGTTCGCTTTTTATGGTAAATTCAAGGGAGTTAGGGTTTATTGGAGCTCAAATAAAACAGATAGAGATGTTAACCAAGAACCACAAAGCTCGTCTCAAAACAACTTATGCATTTGGTTTATTGGAATAATACCCCAATTAATATTAATAGTGCATGGGTGAAATGGAATTTACGTTAGGCGGTTGGTTTCACCTCTTTCCATCGTTTATGACTCCACAGCCACATTCTAGGAGATACGCTAATTGCCTTTTCTAATCGCTGAGCGTAGTCATCAATTACATCAAAGTTCTTTTTTTCAATCGGCTGATCGGTTATTAGTTGAAATTCTAATTCGTAGTAACCTCTTTTAACTCTGGTAAATGCTGGAAAAATAACCACATGTTTTCCTTTACTGGCGATGCGATCAGCTCCAATTAAAAAATTGGTATCCTTTCCAAAAAAAGGAATGCGGTGAACGGAGCTTTTGCCTTTAGGGCGTTGATCACCAATGATGATATTCATGGTTTTAACTTCTTCCTGATCCATTTTTGTAATTGTCCGATATCCTTTATCTGATGGAATACAAATTACCCCAAACCGGCTTCTAATTCTAAGCATTAATCCATCAAAATAACGGTTGCTTAGTGGCTGATAAAATGAGGTAACTTGATGAGGGACAAACTTGGGAAGTAGTGCTAACCATTCCCAATTACCTTGGTGTGCAGTGTAAAGCGTAATACTTCTTCCTTGATCATAATAGTGCTGAATTAGCTCTGGGTTTTTAACTCGGAAATGCTTTTTAATAGCTGCCTCTGACATCGTGAGTGTCTTTGCTGACTCAATCATCATGGTACAGAAAAATCGTAAAAACTGCTTGCCAATTTTATGGATCTCCTTAGGAGATTTATCAGGAAAAGCAATGCTTAGATTACTTTTTATAACCTCTTTTCGGTATCCAATGATGTAGTATAAAAATAAGAATACGGTATCCGAAATGACGTAAAGTACCGGAAGTGGTAACCAAGCCAGTAAATAAATGGGGGCGTACTTTATGTTGTTGATTAATTTCATACAATCGCTCAATAGCGTTGGCGAAGTTCAAAAATAGCTATTATTACAGCTTTACCACAAATTTTAAGATCATTTATGCATCCAAAAGGATAATCGGAACCATTGGTGATGATTTACAATTTTATCGAATACAAAACGCATTGCATTAGTGAAGGAGCTTCTTTAAGTGCATCAAAATCAAATGTTCGTTGATACGTCATTCCTATTTTTTTCATTACTGCAATAGAGGCCGTATTCTGCGCTGTCGCGATGGAAATAATTTCTTTGAGACCGATTTGATGTTTTGCAAATGCTAATACTGCTCTGGCTCCTTCAGTTGCATATCCTTTTCCCCAAACCGCTGCTGCTAACCGCCATCCAATATCTACTTGAGGAGTGGAAAAGAAGGGCAGTTTTCGTGGTGATAAGCCAATAAAGCCAATCAACTTGCCTGTAGAAAGTTCGTCTATTGCAAAGTAACAGTACCCATGAGCTTCGAACATTTGGTTCATTCGGTCGATAAACGCTGCTGATTCTCGCTCATCTAGTTGCTTTGGAAAGTACTTCATCACCCTATTGTCGCTATTTATTGCCGCAAAAGGAAGTAAGTCGAATTCTCTCCACGTTCTAATTCGTAGATGTTTGGTGGTCGCTATTGTAGTTATATTTGACACTTCAGTATTATAACTTTAATTGGTGTTACCTTCAAAAGTTTCTTTTTCTCGCTGAATAAATGCTTCTAAAGTTGTAGGCTCTTTGCCCGTTAATATTATATAGTTATCAGAAATTCTTGGTTCAGCTTGGAATCGAGGTAGGAAATGTAAAATTGTCATCACCAATGCGAGTCCGGATTCAGCACCTGCTCTTCGTTTATGAAAATAGAAACTAATCGGATTCATATTTTTAAAGCTTATAGAGCGAGCGGTTTTAGCAGAAATTAAGTCGGCAACTTCAGCAAAATGCTTGTTTTCTGAGCCAGTAATATCAAAGGCTTTGTTTTTATAGTCCTCAAATTGATGAATTAATGCTGCTGATGCCTCCCCAATATTATGCACATCTACCCAATTAAATTTGGCCTGTTTTGATGGTAATATAATCTCATTTTTTGATAAAATGTCAGGAAGTAGAGTAGTCGTTAAATTTTGCATAAAATAGCTTGGCCGCACAAATATATACTCGAAGTTTAATTCTTTAATTAATGCCTCTATTTTGTAGTGTGGTATAATTGAACTTTTCTCAACACCCTGAACAGACAAAAACACTACTTTTTTAATGCCTGAACTTTGAGCAGCTATAAGTAATGGCTCAAATACCGCTTTTACATCAGAAATATGAGGAGGACGAAGTAAAAAGAGAATATCCACCCCTAGAAAGGCATTTTTAAAAGTGGAAGAGTCTTCAAAATCAAAAGTGCGAAAAGCTAAAAGTGGATACATATTAAAGTGTTTCTTCGCTTTTTCTATTGAACGTATGCCCGCAATTATCAAATCGCGTTCATTGCAGTTTTGAGTTAAATGGTGAATAAGAGATGTTCCTATATTCCCTGTAGCACCTGTGATGAATACTTTCCTCATAAGTTGATTTGATGCAGACGATTAAATTAATGCAATTTAATTGATGAAAGTTTCTCAAATATAATAGATATAGTTACAAGAAAAGTTAAAAGAAACGGTCGACTTAATATGCTATCAAAAAATACCTAATTTTGAACCAATGAAGTTCATAAAGAACATATTTCTATCTTTTTTAGCCTGTTTGACGTTTATTAGTTCAACAGGGTTTTCCATGTACAAGCATTATTGCGGGGATAACTTAAAAGATGTTAGTCTTTTTGAAGAAACAGTGTCTTGTCATGATCAGGAAATGGAAAATATGCCTTTTGAGGGTTGTCCATTTCATCAGCATAGCAATGATGAAGCCGCTGAAGAGGATGATTGCTGTTCGGATGAATATAATCGCATTGAACTAGAAGATCAGCAGTTCCTCGATCATTACACGGCTAAAGTTTCATTGAAAGCAGTCCAAGTCAAAATACTTGGTTTTAGAAGCCAAGAGCCCATTGAAAGCGAGATTACTTGTGAACTATTCGATGATTCTAAGGATCGTTTTTACGGTCCACCTCTCTATGTTAAATATGTTCGATTTAATTTATATGGTTAAAAATAAATGATTTAAGTCAAATCGTTTAATTATTAAATACCATATATTATGAAAATTAAGTTAGTCTTGATTGCATTTGTTGTAATCAGTATACAGGGAGCCTTCGCTCAATCAAAAAATCAGAAAATAAGTTTTAAAGTTGACGGCGTTTGCAATATGTGCAAAGAGCGCATAGAGGAAGCTGCATTGCGAACTACAGGAGTGAAGTTTGCAGATTGGAATAAATTAGAAAAACAACTATCACTTGTTTACAATGCTAAAAAAATAGATGAAAAAGCTATTAGAACGGCTATTTTAAAAACAGGGCATAAAGTGGGAGATCAACCAAAAGATTCTACTGCTTATCAATCATTGCCTGACTGTTGCAAATACGAAGATGGTTTAGAGGTTCATTAAAAATCAAAATAACATGAAAATAACAGTAAAATTAATGCTGTTGATGTCGTGCTATTTTTTGATTAGTAATGCATCAGCTCAAGTAATTAAAGGTCGTGTTTTAGACGATAATGGAAAGGCAATATCTTTTGCAAATGTGTATTGGCTTAATTCAACAACTGGGACGAATACAAGTGCTAAGGGTGACTTTCAATTAAAGCGCACAAACTCGGATAGCAAACTGGTCGTTAGTTCAGTTGGCTATACAGCAGATACCTTATCTATTTTAAAAGATCAAATTAAGGTAGAAGTGCGTCTCAAAAGTTCCGTAGAATTGGCTCAAGTAGATGTTGTTGTCAGGGAGTCGGGTAGTTCGATCGGTTATATGGATAGTAAAAAAGTAGAAAAAATAACGGAAAAGCAATTGCAAAAAGCAGCATGTTGTAATCTTTCCGAAAGTTTTGAAACAATCCCATCTATTGATGTAGCCATAACCGATGCAGTCACCGGTACTCGAAAAATACGAATGCTCGGTTTGGAAGGTCCCAATATTTTTATCAGCAGAGAAAATATGCCCGGTATTAGGGGACTTGGAAGTGCTTATGGCTTAACGTTTATTCCTGGCGTATGGATTCGCTCAATGCAACTATCGAAAGGGGTAGGGACGGTTGTAAATGGGTTTGAAAGTATTGCAGGACAGATAAATGTAGAAATAAAAAAACCAGAAGAAGAAGAGTTATTTGTCAACATGTATCTCAATCAATCCGGTAGAGCAGAACTCAACTTTAATCAAAATTTTAAGGTATCTGAAAAGTGGAATACGATGCTGCTGTTGCATGGCAGCGCACGGCCCTTTGAAGTTGATAACAATGGTGATGACTATTTGGACTTTCCGACTGGAAACCAAATAAATTTCATTAATCGATGGAAATATTTTGGAGACGAAGGACTTGCAGCCCAATTAGGCGTATGGTATGTAAATGATAATCGAGTAGGGGGGCACAAAGGTTTTGAACCATCTATTGATCAATTATTGCAGCCTAACTTTGGATTAGAGATAAATACGGAACGCTTAGAGTTTTTTGGGAAGTCTGGCTATGTGTTTGGCAATAAACCGTATAAAAGTATGGGGCTTCAAAGTTCGTATACGCGACATAAACAAACTTCCGCGTTTGGGTTTAATGAATACGATGCTTTGCAAGAGTCCTTTTATTTGAATTATTTATACCGTACACAGATTGGAAGTGATAAACATGTTATTACTACGGGAGCTAGCTTTATTTATGATGAATTCGAAGAGACGGCTTATGATTCCACTTATAATAGAATAGAGCGGGTTCCAGGTGTCTTTATCGAATATACATTTGCTCCGAGTAATGTCTTTTCTTTGGTCGCTGGGTTACGCGCAGATTACAATAATATTTACGGCGGTTTTCTTACACCAAGATTACATGCTCGGTGGGCAGCAACCGAAAAGCTTGTTTTTAGAGGTGTCGCAGGAAGTGGGCAACGAACCGCGAATATTTTTGCTGAAAATCAAGCCATGTTCGCAAGTTCACGCACATTTCAATTAATGGGTGATCAAGGAAACCTACCTTTTGGACTCCAACAAGAGCGAGCCTATAATTTTGGTTTGAATATGACCAAAGATTTTAGATTAGCTTATAGAGAAGGTTACTTTGGCCTAGATGTGTACCATACTACATTTGAAAATCAAGTAGTTTACGATATTGAAGATGCACGTAGTGTACAGTTTTATAACCTCGATGGTACTTCTTATGCAACTAGCCTTCAGGCAGAACTAAGTTATGAACTCATAAAGTTTGTTGACTTAAAGGTAGCCTATCGCTTTTTAGATGTACGTACAGATTATATAAGTGGTTTAAAGCAAAAGCCGCTAACTGCGCAACATAGAGTATTTGCAAACCTTGGATATCAAACGATAACATCAAAAAAAGGTAGTAATTGGAAGTTTGATGCGACCATTCAATATATGGGTAAGCAACGATTGCCATCGACTTTGCCAAATAAGGTCGAAAATCAACGAAATACCGATTCCCCCGGGTTTGTATTAGGAAGCGTGCAAATAACACATACGTTTAACAAACAGTGGGATGTCTATTTTGGAATGGAGAATGTTGGAAATTACCGGCAAGATAATCCGATTATCGATGCACAAAACCCATTTGGAAACAACAGCCAATTTGATAGTGGACTCATTTGGGGTCCAATCTTTGGGCGAATGGTTTACGCAGGATTTCGGTTTAAGTTGGTAAAAGAAAACAAATCATAGAACTCATAAAAAAGGCAGAATGAACTATATTCCTTCTGCCTTTTTTTAATCTATCACGTTGTTTTGTCTATGCTTTAAAGCCGAGCACACAGACATCGTCTAATTGCTCTAAATCGCCTTTCCAGCTCTTAAAGTTATCGTTCAATATTTGGTATTGCTCCTGCATTGACTGGCTGCTAATTTTAGTTAGAAGCTTTTTGAAGTTAACTGATTTAAACTTCTTACCTCTTTCACCTCCAAATTGATCTGCATATCCATCGCTTGATAAGTAGATCAAGTCTCCTTCATCTAACGTCAAGGTGTGGTTCGTGTATTTGTTTTTTGTTGAATACCTTCCAATTGGTTGCTTATCTGCTTTAATTTCTATTAATTCAGCATCTCCGCTCTTAACAATCCATAATGGGTTTTGCGCTCCTGCGTATTCTAGTTTTCGAGTAGAAGGTTGGAAAGAGCAAATGGCTATATCCATCCCATCACGAACCTCTTCCTTGCTATTCTCAAATTGCTCTAAAACAATTTCCAGTGTTTTATCTAGTATTTTAGCCGGTTGTATTAGCCCAAATTCATTTACAGCTCTATTTAGTGCATTACTACAAAGCACACTTACCAATGCTCCTGGAACACCGTGACCAGTGCAATCTGCAGCAGCAAATAAAACAAGGTCATTTTTATTCTCAACCCAATAAAAGTCACCCGCAACAATATCTTTTGGTTTATATAGTATGAAATAATCCTTTAAGTATTTATTGACCATTGTTAGTGGCGGCAAAATAGCATCCTGTATGCGTTTAGCGTAATTAATTGAGTCAGTTATCTCCTTTGTTTTTTCTTCAAGTTGCACGTGCTGTTGCATAATTTCATCACGCTGCTCCTCAGCAAAGTTTTTCTGCTCAGAGATTACTGCTGCTTGTGATTTTTGTTTTCGGTAGTTTTTATAACTAATACCACCTAATACACCAATAATGATTAATACGAGGATAATCAAATAGGTAATGAGTTTTTGATTATCTAAAATCTTGACCGTACTGCTCAATTCTGCTTTTGTGTTCGCTAGAATTTTTTCAGCTTCAATCAAACCTGCTTCCGACTCTTTAATTTTTGCAAGGTTTTCCTGATATTCTGCTTCTTTTTCATAGATATCAAGAGATAGGCGATCAAGTTCCTCCGACTGTGTAATAATAAGTTCTTGCACACGTTCAATATCTGATTGCTTTTGCTCTACCGATATTTCAAGGTCATTAATATTTGTCTTAAGTGAAGATATTTCGCTCTCTTTCTTTGTTACTTTTTTACTTTCCTGATCTAGTTCACTTTTTAATTCGGACACAATTTTATCAAACTCAGCATTATTGAGTTCTCTTGTCATCGCCTTTTTCTTGTATTCATTACTTGACTTTCGATTGACAGTTGTAAATGGGTCGCGAGGGTAAGTAATTTTACTATAGGTTTGTATCGCTAGCTTTTTTAATTCAAGTGAAACAATAATCTTTTGCTTCTCAATTTCTTCTTCATTCAATGTAAACTTAATACGTTGTCCCTTTTGCATGAAATTTACCATACACTCATCGTCTCTATATTCATTCGTGACTACAAGTACAGGTGAGAATCCGAGGTTTTGATAAATGCGTTCGATCGGATAACGCAGAGGGTCATTCACATAGACCATGTGAAATGAAGTGATGCTACTAATGTCTGTAATTCTAACGACTTCAAAGTTTCCTCCATTAACTTCTTTGGCCTCAGCGTATTCTTCAAATTTTAAGGCCAACTCTTCATTATTCATGATACCTACACGAAACGTTTTTGAGGCATCCATATTAGGCCAAGTTGCTTTATCTGTAAACTCGTACAGGAAAATGGCTTTATATTTTACACTTTGACCTTCATTTACTTCGTTAATTTGAGAAAATGTAGGTAAATAGGATATAAAAGAAATAAATAAAAGGATTAACCTAAATATTTGTGTATTTCTAAATTTCATAGTTCTGTTTGTTGTACCCCTCGCTTTTTACAAGTGGATTGTTTGGAGATACAAATCGATTTTTGTTGATGAAGTTTTTATTTAAAATGAATTAACTCTTCATTCAATATGGTTGATTAATATCTCATCCGATTAAAACTCAATGGTGGGGACCCCCTTCGCTTTAAAGTTGGATTTGTATTTAACCTCAGCTAACCATGCGGATCGTAATGCATTAAAGAAGAGGTAAATTGTCCATTCGATACAAATGAAGAATACCTAAATTCGTCAGATGTAGAACTTTCACAAAAAAAGTGATGATAAAAATCGCGATTTACAGCAACTAACGAACTATGAATTGTGTTCGATAGACTTCTACTACTTAATTTATTTTCCATTTTTTGGTCATTAATGGGTATTGGTAAAATACTAATAAAATAATGTAGAGTATGTGTTGTTGGGTCTTAGGTTAGTCTTTTAATTTTAAATCAGGTGGCACAAAAGTACCTAATTTGATTTTCAATTTCTACTAATATAGTTTATTAAAGTTATTATGAAACCATTCATCTCAAAATATTTTTATGAGTTGCTTTCAAGATATTGAAAATTAATATTTTGTGTTGACTAAAAACAAACTGTATTTCTTATTTATACGTTAATGTCATTTCTTAGTTTCATTTTAGGTGGAAACAATTAGATGTTTTTTACAGTTGCGAATAGATACCTTATTTGTAAAATCGAATTATTAAACCCGTATTTTTTCTACTTCAATTACTTTACCCACAGGTAATTCATTTAACTCAAGTTTTCCGATACGCACACGAATCAATCGAAGTGTAGGAAATCCAACTGCTGCTGTCATTTTCCTTACTTGTTTGAACTTACCTTCATTGATTGTAAGTGAAACCCAGGAGGTGGGCCCATGTCTCTCGTCTCTTATCTTAAAGTTGCTAGGAGGTAGACTACTTACATCATTTAGCAGTTTAGCTTTAGCTGGAAGTGTCATGTACGAAACTCCTTTGTTCGTTATGTCAACTCCTTTTGAAAGTTTATCTATTGCTTTTTCAGTAATTAGTCCATCCACTTGGGCCCAGTACTCTTTTTCTATGTCTTTTCTGCGAACTCTTTCACTTTCTTTTCCATCAGTAGTTAGTAGTAATAACCCTTCTGTTTTTGCATCTAGTCGTCCAATAGCCATTGTATTATCAGGAAATTCATACAGATCACCAAGTGTCATTTTTTTCCGGCGTCGATTGTTGATAAACTGACTAATCATTCCTGCAGGTTTATTGACAATAAAGTGTTGATGCATATCTATTTAGGCTTAAAGATAATTGACTTAACCACTCAAATTTATTCATTTTTAATAGCAACATAAATAAAGAGGTGTTTATTAATGAATGCATCACCTTCTAAATAAATGCAGTATATGCGTAAAGCTATGAGTGTTCAAAAAGTTTTTTACAAAAAGTATATAAATCAATACTTTATGTAATTCTAAATTTTAACCGAATAGCGACCCCGCAAAATTCATTTCGTCTGATTTTTCACTTTTAAGCGGTATCAATTCTTCTACATCGCACTTTCTTACGTAGCTATTAATCAGTATTTGAATGTCCTGATCGTCATAACCATATTGAATATAATTTACAGCCTGCTCTACTGTGGTGATGGAGACCTCGCTTGGAGCTTCTCCATATCCCTTGTATCTGCCGCGTTCTAACACAACGATAGAACTCATTTCGCTATTACTTCCTGCTCCCCGTATAATGAGCGAATTATTCTCTTTATCAGTTTCAGCAATGGCCGCTTCAAATCTTCGATTGTATTCTTGTACTTTTTCCTCTTCTACACAAGCTCCTTTACAACGGTCGTGTTCATAATCGTAACAGCTGGCGTTAACAGGCGTCTGCAGGCTGCAAAGCTTTGGACAAAGTTCAAAAACTTCGCATATATCTTCAACGAATTTACGAGCCTCATGCGCAGATCGAAAGCTTATAATCGGCCGATCTTTTTTACCTGACCTCCCGATAGTAAATCTTCCATAACCATTTTGATCGAAGTAGGAGTAGAGCCCAAAGTTTAACGTTACTTTTTTCATCGCGCGATTATGAATTGGCCAATGCTTTTTAATGGCATGTGCTTCAGTAAGCATCATAATCAGCTCATTGCTGCATACCTCTACGGTAACATTATAAATCTGCTCCGCAAAATTTCGCTTACTCTTGGTGTTGGTATTACCAGAAAAGTGCGCATGAACACGTTTTTTTAAATCCACTGCTTTACCGATGTAAATCACCTTACCTTGTTGATTGTAAAAATAGTAAACACCCATTTTGTTGGGTATCGCTTCAAATCGGTCTTTATCCAAGTGTGGAGGTAATAATGCCTCTTTCGATCTAGGGTTCAGTGATTCAGTAATAAACCCTTTACTATCTTGCTCTATGAGCACGTGAAGCAACAATGCAGTAGCATCGGCGTCACCCAATGCTCGGTGTCTATCCTTTAAAGGAATACCAATTTGTTGACAGAGCTTTCCAAGGCTGTAAGACGGATAACCCGGAATTATTTTTCTGCTAAGACGAACGGTGCAGAGCTTTTTACGCTGAAAACGCTCTCCTGCGCGGTTGTATGATTCACGAATGAAACCGTAATCAAAATTTACATTGTGGGCTACAAAAATAGCACCCTTGGTAAATTCGTCAATTTTTGGAATGATTTCATGAAAAAGTGGTGCCTCAGCAACCATATCATTGGTAATGCCTGTTAGAGCTGTAATATTGGGTGGAATTAACTGTTGTGGGTTAACAAGGGAAGTATATCGATCAATAATTTGTTTCCCGTCGGTGAGCACAATAGCAATTTCTGTAATTCTGCCGTGCGCAATACTTCCGCCTGTAGTTTCTATGTCGGTAACTGCAAATATCACCTGTTTAGGTTCATCATGTTGTTAATTCAGTTCGTCTATTTTTCGAGCTAATTCTCGATCTTTCTCAGTTATGGTATTGCCCTCATCGTGAGTGGTCAATTTTATGGAAACATTGTTATACACATTCGACCATTCCGGGTGGTGATTCATTTTTTCTGCAACCATCGCCACCTTGCTCATAAACGACCACGCTTCAATAAAGTTTTCAAATTTAAAATCTTTCTTTAGCGTGTTATTTTCTTCTTTCCAGTTCATACTTTTAATTATATTAGTGATGAATTGAAAGTTAACCAATAATTAAAACATAGAAGCCAGTAAGTCTGCTTTAGAAATATTACTAAAATAGGCTGAAAGGTCAAGTTTACTTAATTGTTCATCAATGGCTTTTTTATCATGTGCACAACCCACAAGTGCCTTTTCAACTGCTTCAATATCATTAATGTGAAAGAAATCACCTTCAATCTTCGCCGCTTCAATCTTTCCCTTTTTCACGTCCAGGTTCATTTCGATTACTCCGCCAGTGGTTTTTACGCCTTGCTTAAAGTTATAATTTGGAGAATGTCCAAAATTCCACTCCCAAGTAGCATACTTTTCATCCCTCAATTTTTGAATGGCAGTGATATCCTCTTGCGTGAACTCATACATTTTAGCATCTTTAAAAGTAGCTAAGATGTGCTCCATGATTTTATCCGTAAACGCATCCAATGAAAGTGGTGACTTTAGGTGATCTGTAATATTGGTCACCCTTTTCGGAATGGATTTAATTGCTCTATCTTTATACTTTAATGGACTCACTTTAAGACCGCCGCTTACATTTTTCATTTCCGAGGAAAACAACAGTGTGCCATGGTGCAGGACTTTGTTTTTAAAAACATGCTCTGCATTGCCTGAAAACTTTTTACCATCTATGGTGAGGTCATTTCTTCCTTCAAATTTTGCATCAACTCCTAAGTTTTGAAGTACTTCAATAATAGGTAATGTATATCGCTTAAAGTCAACCAAATTAGACTCCTCTCCAGTTCTTGTAAAAGAAAAGTTCAAGTTGCCTAAATCGTGGTAAACAGCGCCACCACCAGAAAGTCTTCTCACTACTTTAATACCTTGTTGATCTACGTAATCCGTGTTGATCTCAGCAAGGGTATTCTGATGCTTTCCTACAATAATCGCATTATCGTTTCTCCACAGCATAAAGCAATCCTCTTTTAAGTTTTTGAAGATATACTCATCTGTTGCGATGTTAAAATAGGGATCAGTAGAGTGGTGTTTTATACAAAGCATAGTGTCAGTATTGAAATAAGAAGGCAAAGGTAATTAAGGCAAGGATGATTTTGTAACAGAAAAATGGATTATTTGTAATTATTCCATCTCGGGTCACATTGTTTTCACACAACAAGACAAAAGCGGAAAATAAGCCTCATAAAAGCTACTGTTGCACCAAAAAAAAATCTACCGTTTGTATTTTAATACATATGCGTCATTTGCATTGTCATTAAATGAATTGGTGTGGCCCAAAACATAATAGTGGTCATTGTGCACGATAAGGTGCTGTCCCCAATCATCTCTTTCTCCTCCAAGAATCACTTCAGATAGGGTATTGCCGTCGGTGTCGGTAGTAACCATGTAGATGTTTCGATCACCGCCTCTAAAGCTCATACTACGCCCGATAAGCACATATTGACCGATTTCATTGATGGCAATAGCTTGTCCGCCATCGTGCATGCTGCCTCCATTATTGACTTCCCAAATAACGTTTCCACTTGCATCTACTTTTACCGTAAACATATCGTGAATGGGGTCCGTGCTCGAGGAGTGACCTTGCAGCACAAAGTCTCCAGAAGGTGTGCGCACGAAGTCTTGACTTTCCTCATAGCCGCTTCCACCGTAGCGCTTCGACCAGATGGAATCTCCATTAGCGCTTAATTTCATAAGGTATAAGTCCCTGCTGTTGGCACCAAAATTAGCGGTGTACCCATAAAGCATCAATTCCTTGTTTTCTAATTCTAATAGTTCTGTGCTGCCGTCAATGTCAGACCCACCAAAGTGCTTTTCACGAATAGTGTTGCCGTTTTGATCCACCCAAACCATGTAAATATCTCTTGACCCCGCACCATAGCTTTCTGTCGTTCCTGCAATGCAAAATGAATTATTACTGGTTTCTATTACGGAAATGGGTGTGTCGTCAGCTGTTCCGCCTATGGTTTTCTCCCAAATTACGTCCCCATTTAGATTCAATTTCAAAAGATGAATGTCTTTCATTCCATTTCCTGTGCTTTGGGTGGCTCCTGCAAGTAAAAGATGACCATCATTAGTGGCATGAATGGCCGCACCTTCGTCTGCTGCACCGCCTCCATAATTTCGTTCCCACAACACATTGCCTTCTAAATCCATTTTTATGAGGTAATGGTCTCCATTAGGATCACCAAGACTATGCGTTGTTCCTACGGCATATAATGCATCTTGATGGATTACACCATCATACACAAAGTCGTCCATGGATCCTCCAATACTTTTTTCGAAAACAATGCCTGAGGTAGGCGTTTGGATGGGTTCATCACTTTCTTTTTTCTCGCAGGAATAAAAGAGAAGCGGTAGCACAGCTAAAAATATAGTTAGTTTCATGCAGGTGCTAACGGATTATTTGGTTCGTTAGTATGTGTTATAGGGGTTGGAGTGCAAGCTTATTTTTGAATCAATGTTTAATGTCACAATTTTACTGATTAAACAATTGTTACTCTTGCCTTTATCATAATATAGTCGTATTATTGATATCCTTAAAAGCTGAAAAATAAGAAACTACACATTTGGTAAGGATATTGCTCGCCAACGAAAAAATTATGAATCAAATCACAAAAAATAGCGCATAAAAAAAGGCGAGTTGCCCCGCCTTAAATGTTTTCACAACGGAATAATCCTTATTGTGAATCGCTTTCAAATTGTGAAGTAAAAATAGTAAAAAATATACAAATGGGAAAAAAGAAAATTTTAGGACTGGATTTGGGAACTAATTCAATTGGTTGGTCGCTGATTAATTTAGATTTTGAAAAAAAAGATGGTGAAATAAGTGGAATTGGTAGTCGAATTATTCCTATGTCACAAGATATACTCGGAAAATTTGATTCTGGAGTTTCTATATCTCAAACGGCTGAGAGAACAGGATATCGAGGTGTAAGAAGGCTTAGACAAAGAATGTTACTTCGAAGAGAACGACTACATAGAATATTAAATCTGGTAGGATTCCTGCCTAAGCATTATGCTGATAGCATTGACTTCGAAAATAAATTAGGGCAGTTCAAAAATGGAAAAGAGGTTAAATTAAATTATGAAAAGGTAGATGGAAAGCATCAGTTTTTATTTATGGATTCTTTTCTCAAAATGGCTGATCAATTCAAGAACAGAAATATTGATGAAAAATTACCTTTTGATTTAACTCTTTATTATTTAAGAGATAAAGCGTTACGTGAGAAAATATCAAAGGAAGAATTAGCCTGGTTAATTTTAAACTTTAATCAAAAGAGAGGTTATTATCAATTAAGAGGTGAAGAAGAAGAGGAGGATAAATCTAAATCGGAAGATTACTATAATTTAAAGGTAGTTGATGTTATCGCAACTGATAGTTACACTGGGTCTAATAGGTGGTACAACGTTGTTTTGGATAATGACATGGTGTATTCCCGAAAATCAAAAGAACCAATTTTTAATTGGAAAGGGATGAACAAGGAATTTATTGTAACTACTAATTTTGATAAAGACGGAAACCCAAAGCTAGATAAGGAAGGTAATATCAAAAGATCTTTTAGAATGGTTGATTCGGAAAGTGACTGGATAGCGATTAAAAAGAAAACTGAATTAGATATTATTGATTCTAACAAGCATGTAGGAACATTTATTCTTAATGCTTTATACAAGAATCCAAAACTTAAAATCAATGGTAAGTTGGTTAGAACTATTGAGCGAAGATTTTATAAAGCCGAGCTTAAGGCAATTCTAGAAAAGCAGGCGGAATTTCATCATGAATTTAAAGATAAGGATCTATATCAGAAATGCTTATTGGAGCTATACCAACATAATGAGTCACATAGAAATAGTATAGCGAAAAACGACTTGGCTAAACTCTTTTTGGATGATATTATTTTTTACCAACGACCTTTAAAAAGCAAAAAATCAAGTATTTCAAATTGCCAATATGAGTTTAGGAGATTTCAGTTAAACGGTGAAAATAAAATTAAGTATTTAAAAGGCGCCTCCAAATCGAACCCTTATTTCATTGAATTTAGATTATTACAATTCTTGAAAAACTTAAAAATCTATCAAGTGGGAGGTGAGTTTGATGGTAAAGAAGTTTTAGAAAAAGATGTAACAAATATAGTCTTTGATGATATTCAAAATAAAGAGCTATTGTATGACTTTCTTAATCAACGCGAGGAAGTTGATCAAAAACAGCTAATTAATTTCCTTGCCGCCAATGATATTATTGACAAAAAAAATAAAGGCAATTACAGATGGAATTATGTCTTGGACAAAAAGTACCCCATGAACCCCACGTATGCGGCTATTTTTAAAAGGGTAGAAAAAATAGCAGGTCTAAATGCCAAGGAATTTTTAACAAACGAAAAAGTTTACGGTCTGTGGCACTTAATTTACTCTGTGAAGGATAAAGAAGAGTACCAGAAAGCCATAAGAACGTTTGCAACTAAAAATCAGATTGATAAAGAGGCTTTTTTTGAACTCTTTAAAGCTTTTCCCCCATTTAAAAATGATTATGCTTCCTACTCAGAAAAAGCACTTAAAAAACTGCTTCCCTTAATGCGCTTTGGTAAGTTTTGGTCCGAAAGTAAAGTTAATGAAGATGCCAAGGCTTTGATTCGTGATATTATAAAGCGACTAGAGTCTATTGATTATAATGTAAGCCTAATTGATGAGTCCTTAGTTGATGATGATATTTCTGCGCGTCTTTTAAAGAGTTTTAAAGCGTATAAAAACTTAAATCCAATAGAAAATTTAAATACTTACCAAGCTTGCTATGCTATTTACAAAAGACATTCTGAGGCAAGCGAAGTTTCCCAGTGGAAGACTATTCAAGACTTAACTGATTACATTGAAACTTTTAAACAACATAGTTTAAGAAACCCAATAGTAGAACAAGTAGTATTAGAGACCCTAAGAACAGTAAAAGATATATGGAACTATTATGGCAAAGGGAAAGAAGGTTTTTTTGACGAAATTCATGTAGAATTGGGCAGGGAAATGAAAAATCCTGCTGACAAAAGGAAGCGTATTAGCGAGCAAAATACCTTGAATGAAAATACCAATCATAGAATTAAGGAAGTACTTAAAAGTATGGTTGAAGATTCTAAAACAGAGGGTGATGTTAGGCCATTCTCTCCAAGCCATCAGGAGATTTTAAAAATATATGAAGATGGAGTTTTCAACAGCGAATACACTGTTTACAATGATTCATCTGAGGATGAAATAACAAAAATTAGAAAAAATAGTAGTCCTACAAAAAAAGAAATTTTAAAGTATAAGATTTGGCTAGAACAGGGTTACAAATCACCTTACACAGGAGAAATGATTTCACTAAGTAGACTGTTTAGTAGTGATTATGAAATTGAACATGTAATACCACAATCTAGGTTGTACGATGACTCTTTAACTAATAAAATCATTTGTGAAGCTGCTGTGAACTCATTAAAAGGAAACAAGACCGCATATGCCTTCATTAAGGAGTACGGAACATCTAAAGTTGAGTTGGGGAGCGGAAAGACAGTAGAAATTTTAAGTTTAGATCAATACGAGAAATTATGTAATCGACTGTATAAGAATAATAGAACGAAGCTTAAAAAATTATTGGCTGAGGAAATACCTGAAGGTTTTATTGAACGTCAATTAAACGATAGCCGATATATCAGTAAGTTGATTAAAGGGTTGTTAAGTAATATTGTTCGGGAAGAAAATGAGCAAGAGGCAACCTCAAAGCACCTCGTGACAATGCCTGGAAGAATTACGTCAGATTTAAAACGAGATTGGGGGCTGAATGATAAGTGGAACGAGTTAATCGCTCCTCGTTTTGAGCGCTTAAATGAAATGACGGGAACAAGTGATTTTGGCTTTTTTGATCAATCCATCAATGCGTTTAGAACCCAAGTTCCTGATGATATTGCAAAAGGATTTAATAAAAAACGAATTGATCATAGGCACCATGCATTAGATGCACTTGTGGTAGCTTGTGTAACCAAAGATCATGTAAATTATATCACTTCATTAAATACTCAACGAAATAATTTTGAATTAGTTGATAAGTTGAGAGAACGGAAAGAAGTGGAGATTACAAATAATCAAACAGGCGAGATTCAAAAAAGAAAAGTGGCCAAAAGTTATCATAAACCATGGCCTACCTTTACTACCGACACCAAAAAACAGCTAGAGACTACCTTAGTAAGTTTCAAACAAAACTTACGTGTAATTAATAAGACCAATAATAAATACCTGTCTTATAAAAATGAAGACGGTACATTGAGAATTGGTAAAAATGGAATGCCCAAAAAAGAGCTGATTCCACAGAAAAAAGGGGATAGCTGGGCAATTCGAAAACCAATGCATAAAGAGACGGTATCAGGAAAGGTATTGTTAGCAAAGGGAAAAGAAGTGCAATTAAACAAGGTAATTAAAGAGCCTCATTTAATAGTAAACCAAAAAATAAAATGGTTGGTTGAGCAAAAACTTGAAGAGTTTGAAAATGATTCAGCTAAAACGATAGCTTATTTTAAGAAAAAGCCGATACAACTAAACGGAGATACTGTTTCGAAGGTAGAAGTATACACAGAAGGAACTGCAACAAGAGTAGAATTAACATCAAGTTTAACTGAAAAACAAATTGCCAATATAACTGATACTGGAATTCAACAAATTCTTAAAAATCATTTAAAAAATTACGTAAAGGACGATGGAAAATTAAATCCTGAACTTGCATTTAATGCCGAGGGATTGAAAGAGATGAATGAAAATATTGTTGCCTTAAATAACGGAAAAACACATCAACCTATTAAAAAGGTTAGAATTTTTGAAGAGAGTAATAAGTTTAATATAGGTCATACAGGCAATAAAAAAGATAAGTATGTAGAAGCAGCCAAAGGAACTAACTTATTCTTTTCTATCTACAAGACGACGGACAAAAAAGGCAATTCTATGAGAGTGTATGCTACAGTTCCACTAAATGAAGTAATTGAGCATCAAAAGCAAGTAGCTCATTTGCCTAAAGGTGAACGAACTGATGTACCAATAGATAATACTAAAGGGGAGTATTTATTCTCATTATCGCCTAATGATTTAGTTTATGTTCCAACTGATGAGGAAATAGAAAATATCAATTTAGTTGACTTTAATAATTTAAGAAAAGATCAGGCTGATAGAGTGTATAAAATGGTGAGTGGATCGTCTTCTCAAGGATTCTTTATACCATCTCAAGTTGCTAAAGCTGTAGTAAACAAATATGAATTTTCTGCTTTGAATAAATCAGAGCGATCTACAGACGGCGATATGATAAAGGAAAGGTGTTGGAAATTAAAAATGGATCGTTTAGGTTCTGTAGTTGAAGTAAAGAAGGGGTAATTATACTTTAAGGGCTAGCAGGTTTTCCTCCAAATCGACGGACAAGTCAAAACCTGTTAGGTCTCCTTATAAAAATTTTGAAACTGTATTCGTATGATAAAACGAACCCTATATTTCGGCAACCCTGCCTACCTCTCTACGAGTAAGCAGCAATTGGTGGTTAACTACCCAAAGGTAGAAGAATCTAAAACGGTTCCAATTGAAGATTTGGGAGTTGTGATTTTAGACCATGCTCAAATTACCATTTCGCAACCGCTAATCGGTAAATTATTAGGGAATAATGTAGCGCTAATAACCTGCAATGATCGGCACCTGCCTCATGGATTAATGTTAAACCTTGATGGGCACCATACACAGCAGGCGCAATTAGCAGCACAAATTGATGCTACAGCTGCTTTAAAAGATCGGCTATGGAAAACCATTATCCAACGAAAGATCCAGAACCAGGCTGCTGTTTTAAAATTAACCGGTCAGCCTGTTGAAAACATGCAATATTGGGCAAGTCAAGTAAAAAATGGCGATCCTGAAAACTACGAGGGTAGGGCAGCGGCACATTATTGGAAAACAGTTTTCATCGATTATGTAGAGGGCTTCACTAGAGGTCGTTTTGAAGCCGAACCCAATGCGCTGCTAAATTATGGTTATGCCATTCTCCGGGCCATTGTTGCGCGTTCATTAGTCGGTTCAGGATTACATCCTTCCTTGGGTATTCATCATCATAATAAATACAATGCCTATTGCTTAGCCGATGATATTATGGAGCCTTATCGGCCTTATGTTGATCAAATGGTATTGCAGATTTTGGAAGAAGAAGGAGCAGTAACCGAATTAAGCTGGGGGATAAAACAAGTCCTGTTGACCATACCCACAATAGATGTGATGATCAATAAAACCCGTAAACCATTGATGTTGGCTGTGCAGCAGACTACTGCATCATTAGCGGCATGCTATTTGAAAGAACGGAAGCAATTAAAACTTCCAGAATGGGAAACTTAAGCAGCCGTTTTAATCAATATCGCATTATGTGGGTACTCGTATTTTTTGACCTTCCAACGCAAACCAAGAAAGACACGAAGAATTATCGAAAATTTGTAAAGCAATTAGAAGACGATGGGTTTACCCGTTTCCAATGGAGTATATTTATGCGGCATTGTCCGAGCATGGAAAATGCCCAAGTACATATTAAACGAACAAAGAAAAACCTTCCGCCACTAG
>CBFHZL010000026.1:0-25696 GCA_965660325.1 uncultured Acidiluteibacter sp. | reverse complement strand
CGTAGTAAAAAGACAAATAAATGTTACTTAAAATGGTGTTTCCTGAAGGTAAAACCTTGGACACGTTAACCATTGAAAAAATAATCTTCTTATCGTCGCTCATATTATTCTAATATTTGATATCGTTACCATATTTTATGCAAATTTGACAAAAATACCAGCACTAGCAAATATAGCATCAGAATAAATCCACCAGAATGGCTAAAAAAGAGAAAGTTTTAATTGGAAGAGTCGAATATGTTGACTTTCCAAGTTTGAACCTGCATCGTATTGAAGGAAAAATAGACACCGGCGCATACAGCACTGCTCTGCATTGTCATAAAATGTGGGTAGAGGATGTGCATGGAGTACCAACCTTACATTTCGATTTGTTGGACCCCACTCATCCGGACTATCAGCAGCAGATTTTTACAAGTTCCGAATTCAAAAAGAAAAAAGTCAGAAGCTCAAATGGAAAAAAAGAAAATCGGTACGTCATAAAAACCAAAATAACATTAGCAGGTAAGACCTACTTAACTGATGTTAGCCTTACCGACAGACAAAAAATGAACTACCCTGTTTTAATTGGCAGAAAGCTCTTGCAAAATGGGTATCTTATCGATGTATCAAAAATTAAAATAACCTAAAGGCTCAAACAAATCATGAAAATTGCCATTCTATCAAGAAACAAAAAACTGTATTCAACTCGCCGATTAATTGAAGCTGCTGAGCTTCGAGGTCATGATGTACACGTACTTGATCATACCAAATGCTACATTGTCAACCAAAAACAAGAACCATCCATTCTTTATGGAAGTGAAAAATTAGAGGGCTTTGATGCAGTAATTCCTAGAATTGGAGCTTCGGTTACTTTTTATGGTGCGTCCATCATTCGTCAATTTGAAATGTGTAATGTATTCACCACCGTTAAGTCGGTTGCACTCACCAGATCGAGGGATAAGTTAAGAAGCATTCAAATTATGTCTCGAGAGGGATTAGACATTCCGAAGACGGCTTTTGCACGTCATCCAGATGATATTGCTAACCTCATAAAGAGCGTAGGCGGTGCACCATTAATTATAAAGGTATTAGAGGGAACACAAGGCTTAGGTGTAGTTTTGGCAGAAACGCAAAAGGCGGCCAAGTCGGTTATTGAGGCTTTTTGGGGATTAAATACCAACATTTTAGTGCAGGAATTTATCAAAGAAGCAGGCGGAGCAGATATCCGTGCTTTTGTCGTAAACGGAGAAGTGGTGGGTGCCATGAAACGCCAAGGAAAAGAAGGAGAGTTTCGATCGAACTTGCACCGTGGTGGTAGTTCATCGGCAATAAAGCTTAAACGATCTGAAAAGACTGCAGCCATTAAAGCGGCAAAAGCTATGGGGTTAAGCATTGCAGGTGTAGACATGTTGCAATCAGAAAGAGGGCCATTAATTCTGGAGGTAAACTCTTCTCCAGGTTTGGAAGGAATCGAAAACTCGACCAAAGAAGATATTGCTGGTAAGATCATCGAATACATCGAGGGGAATGCCGGAAAGAAAAGCAGTTTAAAAGATAAAGTTGGTGCCTAATACAACGACCTATGAGTAAAATAATTTCCATTAACCGACAAGGGGTAAAAGATGGCGAAAATGCTGTAATTACCCTGAACATTGCCCGATTGGCCTCTGGCACTAAAATCGATTTACCGATTTATGTATACCGCAGTAAAAATCCGGGACCAACATTATTACTCAGCGGCGGCCTGCATGGCGACGAGGTAAATGGAGTAGAAATAGTGCGTCGGATGGTGGCGAACCATACCTTTGAGCAACTGCAGTGTGGCTCTGTGATTGCAATTCCAATCATGAACATTTATGGCTTTCTCAACTTTTCAAGGGAAGTACCTGATGGAAAGGACATCAACCGCAGCTTTCCGGGGAGCACCTCCGGTTCATTGGCTTCTCGTGTTGCACACAACTTAACGCATAAAGTATTAAAAGAAATCGATCTCGGGATAGACTTTCACACCGGTGGCGCTAGTCGTTATAATCATCCGCAATGTCGGTTTTCTCCTACTGATAATTACAGTCGGAGCATCGCAGATGTATTTAATGCTCCTATCACGATGGCTTCACGACTAATTGACAAGAGCTTGCGAAAGGAAGCATTTAAAATGGGAAAATCCATTGTGGTGTTTGAAGGTGGAGAATCCATGCGGTTTGATGAGTATGTCATTCAAAGTGGCATACGAGGTGCAAAGCGAGTAATGAAGCATCTTGGAATGATCAATCAAGCAGCACCAGATGAGGAAAATGTTTTTTGCAGCAATAGTTTTTGGGTTCGTGCTAAAAGTTCGGGCATGTTTACCGCTACCATACAGTCTGGTAAGGAGGTGAAGAAGAATCAAGTAATTGGTAAAATAACCGACCCATTTGGCCAATTTGAAACCAAAGTGAAAGCCTCGCATTCGGGAATTATGATTGGGCACAATAATATGCCCTTAGTTAATCAAGGAGATGCCCTTTTCCACATCGGGATTCATTAAATTTGCCAAAAAATAGATTGAATGGCTACCGCTCCCGTAAAGAATTTTCTATCGCTTGTTAAATTTAGTCACACCATATTTGCATTGCCATTTGCATTGATTGGCTATTTTATTGCACTCAACTTTTCCATTTACTCCTTTGACTGGGTTACTTTTTTACCCATGATCTTGTGCATGGTATTTGCTCGAAATGCAGCCATGGCTTTTAACCGTTACATCGATCGGGATATTGATACCGCCAACGAGCGAACTGCAGTAGTTAGAGAAATTCCCAACGGTACCATTTCTCCCAACTCAGCCAAGTGGTTTGTTATTATCAATTCAGTACTATTTGTCTCAACGACCTACTTCATCAATGAAATCTGCTTTTATCTTTCTCCTGTAGCACTGGCAGTGGTATTGGGCTACAGCTTGACCAAACGATTTACAGCATTGTGCCATTTAATTTTAGGTATTGGGCTGGCATTGGCTCCAATCGGAGCCTACTTAGTAGTAGTCGGTTCATTTGCATGGCTTCCACTCTACTTTTCATTCGCAGTGCTTTTTTGGGTTTCTGGGTTTGATATTATTTATGCCTTGCAGGATTATGAATTCGATAAAAAAATGGGCTTGAAATCTATTCCTGTATTCTTGGGTAAAGATGGCGCATTGGGATTCTCCACCTTTTTACATTTGCTTACAGCAGGATTTATCGTTTATGCAGGGCTTCATGCCGGGTTTGGTTTATTTTACTGGATTGGAACAGGTATTTTCTTAGTCCTATTAACTTACCAACACCTCATTGTAAAAGCAAACGACTTATCTAGAGTGAATCTTGCTTTCTTTACCACCAACGGCATCGCATCAGTAGTTTTTGCAGTGTTTGTACTTTTAGAACTCTACATCAACTTATAAGCGATATTTTTTTACACTGTGTGCAGCAACCACCACGAAAGTTAGTTGGTATTAATTATCAACAATTTATAGGTGTTTGATTAATATATAGTTATGCTCAAGGCAGTAATTGGTCTGTAATTTTCACTCGTATGAATGAACCAAAATTAAATATGATGAAAACCAGAATTTTAACCATCACAAGTTGTTTATTACTTATCTCAGGTGCATTTACTGCCTGTAACAATGCGGAGGAAAACGCCATGTCATCTGATAAACTAGAAGAGTTTAAAGCTTACGTAGATGAATTATCAGCAGAAACAGATGCAAATTGGCAAGAAATAGAGCGCCAATACATGCAAAAGAAAAATGCCGTTTCTGACCAATTAGAGGATTTTACTGAAGAAGAGGAAAAAGAGTTTCAAAACTTGCAAGAGCGTTATGAAGCGTTGAAGGCCAAAGTTAAAGAGAAAGAAAGTATCTCTGATCAAATAAAAGAATCAGATGCCCTTAATGAGTTTAAAGCGTTTGTAAGCGAAATATCTGCAGAGTCAGAAGCTACTTGGGAAGAAATAGAACGCAAGTACATTCAAAAGAAAAACAACGTTTCCGATGATTTAGACAACTTGTCCGACGAAGCAAAAGAGGAGTTTGAAGAACTGCAAGATCAATATGAAGAAATGAAGAACAATGCAAAAGAGAAAATGTAGATTTTAAAAATACATTTATAAGAAAGCCTGAGTACCCTGCTCAGGCTTTTTTTATGGGCAACCCCATCCTGAAAAAGTTTCCATAAATCATCTAATAGTTCGCCAGATAATTAAATAGACACTAACGTTCCATTATGTAAAACAGTTATAGTTTCATCGAAAATAAATTATTTTAGGTAAGACTAAATAATTACATTTGCTTATCTAAATAAAAAAGCAATATGAACTTAAAATGTGGACTCTTACTAGTGAACTTCGTTTCAGTAGTAATGGTCATTTTTGGGCAAGAAGGCTCTATTTCAGGTATTATAAAACAAGCTAATGGAACGGCAATTCCATTTGCAAATGTTTATATCGCAGATTCGAAAATTGGCACAGCTAGTAACGAAAATGGTGAGTTTCTTTTAGAGCATATTGCAGAAGGAGATTATCAAATAATCGCACAATTTATTGGTTATGAGCGCTCTGTTAAACGTGTAAAGGTCACTGCAAAGACTACTAGTACAATTGAATTTATTTTAAATCAAGGGCAGCAAGCAATTGAAGAAGTGGTCATCTCAGGTACTCTCAAAGAGATGAGCAAGAAAAACAGCCCCGTGCCTGTAGAGGTTTACCAGGCTAAGTATTTTGAAAACAATAAAAACCCTTCTGTATTTGAGTCACTACAGAATGTAAACGGCGTGCGACCTCAGTTAAATTGCAGTGTGTGCAATACCGGAGACATTCACATCAATGGACTTGAAGGTCCCTACACCATGGTGCTGATTGATGGGATGCCAATTGTTAGTGGTTTATCTACGGTATACGGATTAACAGGCATACCATCCTCTTTAATCGAACGGGTTGAAATTGTAAAAGGGCCAGCTTCTTCACTATATGGCTCTGAAGCAGTTGGTGGCCTCATCAATGTAATTACCAAGAAACCATCGGCTGCTCCCCTCTTTTCGGCAGATGTTTTTACAACTACATGGCAAGAAACCAATGCAGACATATCGGCCAAGTTCAACCTTGGTAAAAAAGTCAGCTCACTGATGGGTATCAACTACTTCAATTACACAAATCCCATTGACAATAACAACGATGGATTCACAGACATGACGCTTCAAGATCGATTGTCCATTTTTAATCAACTATCCGTTGAGCGCCAAAAAAATCGGGTATTCTCAGTGGGCATGCGTTATGTATACGAAGACCGATGGGGTGGCGAAATGGATTGGAAACCCACGTTCAGAGGTGGAGATAGCATTTATGGAGAGAGTATCTATACTAGCAGGTGGGAGCTATTCGGAAATTATGATCTTCCAATTGATTCCGAAAAGTTGAATCTGCAATTTAGCGCCAATGGGCATCAGCAAAACTCAGTTTATGGAACGGATACTTACATTGCCGATCAGCGGATTGCCTTTGGACAACTAACGTGGAATAAAATGTTGTTCTCCAACCACGACTTGCTTATTGGAGCAGCTTATCGATATACTTATTATGACGATAACACAGGAGCTACCTTCAAAACAGACAGCTTGGGAAATAGTCCTTCACAGATTCATCTCCCAGGTGTTTTTATTCAAGACCAAATCAAACTGAATGAATCAAATACACTGCTATTAGGTGGAAGGTATGATTATAATAACCTTCATGGGAATATATTTTCACCACGAATCAACTATAAGTGGAAGGCCAAAAATGAAAAAACAGTAGTAAGAATTAGTGCAGGAAATGGGTTTAGAGTTGCTAATGTGTTTACTGAGGACCACGCGGCACTCACAGGTGCTCGAGAAGTCGTTTTTAAAGACGATCTACAGCCCGAGAGATCAATTAATATGAATATAAATGCGGTACAAAAAATATACAGCAGAAACGAAACTTTTATCAACCTCGACTTTTCACTTTTCTACACTTCATTTTCTAACCGAATAATACCTGACTATGAAACAAATCCTAATCAAATTATCTATGACAATTTAGACGGAACCGCTGTTTCTAAAGGTGCTTCAGTGAACACTGATATTATTTTCAGAAATGGACTAAAAGTTATGGGTGGGGTTACCCTAATGGATGTAACGATTGAAGAAGAGGATGAAATTCAACAGCAATTATTGACCGAGAACTTTACCGGCGTATGGAATATTTCATATACGATAGCACCATGGAATTTGGAACTCAACTATACCGGAAATCTCTACAGCCCAATGCGACTTCCGCTACTTGGCCCGCTTGACGACAGAAGTGATCATTCACCTTGGTTTAGCATACAAAACATACAGCTAACCAAGCGGTTTGAGAATGGGCTTTCAGTTTATGGAGGCGTAAAAAACCTACTCAACTTCACTCCTGACCGTAACAGTATCGCACGATCATTCGATCCGTTTGACGATGGGGTAACATTTGATGCCAACGGAGATGTACTCGCCACACCTGGGAATCCAAATGCACTTACTTTTGACCCAACCTATGTCTATGCATCAAACCAAGGCATTCGAGGTTTTATTGGGATTAATTATCAATTTAAATGATGCGAACAACTGCCTTTTTAGTGACTCTACTTTTATTTTTGAGCAGCTCTTGCTTCGGTCAAATCAATTGGCAAAGCACAGAAGAAGTCAGTAAGCAGTTTTCATCTGAACAACGTCCGATACTCATTGCATTAAAAACAGATTGGTGCAACGTTTGTAAAATGCAAGAGCAAATGGTTTTCAACGATTCGTCCATTTTTAATGTATTGAACTCCAATTTTTATTGCATTCAATTGGATGCTGAGAATGATACAAACCTGTTATTCTTTGGACGAAAATACGCAGGTGCAAATGCACATAAATACCACGAACTAGGAACGTATTTAATGGGTAAACAAGCACTGGTTTTTCCAACACTGGTATTGCTTGATAATAGACTAAATAATGTATTTAGAAAAGAAGGATTTGTCTCAAAAAATGAATTCCTGAAATTGATAGACGAAATTAAAAGTAATGGTAAATAACTCTTCTTAATTCGATCAACTCAAATTCCATTCCTACTCTATACCATATTCTATGAGTTCTCTTCTATAATCAATTCCTCTTACAATTTCTCCGGTAACTTGGGTTCGCAAATCCTTAAAGTAAGCAGCAGTAAGCCCTATTCCTCGGGTGTAGATTTCAGAGTTTAGCTTTCGCTCAATTAAATTCTCCTCATCCTGAATAGTAACCGTAGCACTTTGAGGCAACTCCAGTTGATTGAGGGAGTAATTAGGTGTGATTTTAGTAATTTCTGCAACAGTGCTATCGTTGGTATTTTGAGCATTGATATTCCATTCTGCACGCAACTTTACCGGAAAAACTAGCTTTACAATGGGTTGGTTCTCTTCTACTCTCACCAATCTTTGATCTGTGCGGTAAACAACCCAAACATCCGAAATCTGCCAACTAGCAGCTGATGAACTTCGTTTAAAGCGTTCTAATCGATAACCTTTTTGACCATCAAGAAGCGTGTAAGCTGAATCTATAACTTCCTTAATCTGAAACTTAAAGGTGTCAATGGTATTGGCAAAGTCATCGTAATAGATGGAATCAACTTGATAAATCAGGTAATTCCCTACTTCCAATGGTGCATAATCATATCCAAAATCAGGATGAACGGGATCCTCACTTTCTCCACATGAAGAAATGAGAAGTAGCAAACTAATTAATATAACTCCTAACTCTTTCATTTACTCACTAATAAATCCGCCACCCAACAAGTCGTTTCCTTCGTAAAACACAGCAGATTGCCCAGGAGCTATTCCCTGCACTTCTGCGTAGAAGTCAACTTCCAATTCGTTATCGGCTAAGTATTTTACCTCAGCCATTGCTCCGGCATCTTTGTACCTAATTTTGGTTAGAATTTCTGTTCCTTCAGGTAATCGGTCATACTTGTGTAGGTTCGGATTCTTCACCTTCATCATTTTGCGATTTAGATCTTCCTTATGGCCTAGTACTACTGTGTTATCAGATGCATTAATCCGAAGCACATAAAGTGGGTCTCCTACGGCTATACCCAAGCCTTTTCGCTGTCCTATAGTATAAAAGGGATAACCCTCATGTTGACCCAATATATTACCATTTAAATCAATAAAGTCGCCTCCTTTAACGCGCTCTTCCAGACCGTCTACTTTTCGCTTTATAAAGCCTCGGTAATCATTATCAGGAACAAAACAAATCTCATAACTCTCTGACTTTTTAGCCAACTCTTCGTGGCCTCGGTCGAGTGCCATCTGTCGAATAGCTTTTTTGGTGTATTTACCTAATGGGAATAAAGTTCTAGCCAATGCCTTTTGAGTTAAACCCCATAGCACGTATGATTGATCTTTATTCTCATCCAATCCTTTTGATACCACATATCGGCCATTCTCTTGTCTCACATTCGCATAGTGTCCTGTTGCAATAAATTCACAACCCAATTGATCGGCGCGTCTAAGCAATGCGTCCCATTTTATGTGCGTATTGCACAAGACACATGGATTGGGAGTTCGCCCTGCCATATATTCCCCAACAAAGTTGTCTATAATATAGTCTCCAAATTCTTCTCGAATATCAATAATCATGTGGTGAAAACCATACTCTACAGCCAATATTCTCGCATCATTGATATCGTCTAAGCTGCAGCATCCTGTAGTTTTTGAACTGCCACCAGAGCTTGCATAATCCCATGTTTTCATGGTTACGCCAATCACCTCATATCCTTGTTCATGGAGCAACAGTGCCGTTACCGAACTATCTATTCCTCCACTCATTGCTACCAATACTTTTCCTTTCTTGCTCATCTCTTCTTAATCGTACTTTATTTTGCCTCTGATATCATCAAATTCAAGGTATTCTTTTCTGTTCGCTTTTAATTCTTCAGGAATTTCGATGACATTCAAGTTTTCATCGAGTGCTTTTCCGTCTTTATATTCTACAATCTTATCTACGGTTCCATTGGATTTGTAATAAATCCACTTACCGCTGCGCATCGATTTCTTGTAAATTCCTTTTAATAACTTATTCCCATTCTCATCATAAAAGGTAGACACCCCTTCTAAAAATCCGTTAACATATTGCGTTTCTTCGAGTACATTTCCATTGTCATAATACGATCGATATTCATCTACTTCAATGTCATTCTCATAAAAGACAAGCTCCGCAATCTTTCCATTTCTATAGTATGTTTCCCAACGACCATATTTCGCTCCTGCGATATATCCACCCTTGGTAACTAACACTTCATCGGCGCCATAAGTTTGCCAAATACTATCTTTTTTCTGTTCAAAATACTTCCCTTCTGCCATTAGCTCCCCAGTGGAGTAAAACATTTTTGCGTAAGCTGTTTTTGGTCCTGTATGCACCATGATGGTCTGCAACTTTCCTGTGGGGTAATAATAGAAAAATGTATCTACAGGAAGCCCTTTTTCAAACTGTCCGACATAGCGCAGGGAGGCATTCGGGTAAAATGCTTTCCATTCACCTATTTTATTGCCATCTGCATCCTTCCGGTTGATCGGTTTACTGGTTTGGGCAATAGAATTTGCGGTAATTAAAAACATTACCACTAGTATATTGGTTAGGTATCTCATTAGAAATGCAAATTTAAGAATAATGATGGAGCAACTTACAACTTTCGAACCGTTCTATTGATTTGAAGTTGTAGTCCACATTAAAATATTATAACCCTTACTGTTCCCCGAATAGTATATTTGCACATTAATTATAAAAAGAAGAATGATTAGAATAACCCGAAGAGAGCGGTTTAGTGCTGCTCACCGACTTGCCAAAGACGAATGGAGCCAAGAAAAAAACTATGAAGTTTTTGGAAAATGTTCTAATCCAAATTGGCATGGACATAACTACATCTTATTCGTTACCGTAGAAGGAGAAGTAGACGAGGAAACCGGATATGTTATTGATCTATCACTATTAGGCAAAATAGTTAAAGAGCATGTGATTCGCCATGTAGATCATAAAAATCTAAATCTTGATGTTCCATTTTTTAAAGGAGTGATGACTTCTGCAGAAAACATAGCCATCAAATTTTGGGAACAATTAGAAGAGCCTGTTAATGCTACAGGTGGAAAACTATGCAGCATTAAAATACAAGAAACAGAAAATAATTACGTAGAATATTTCGGGAAATAATCGAGATATAAAACTTTATACTATAGAATGGATACATCATTTGAACATCAAACAGAAGCTTACAAAAGATCGGATAATTACAACGACGAAAAAATAAACAAGATGGCTTCTCACTATTCAGATATCATTACTGAGTTAGGAGAGGACGTTAACAGAGAAGGTCTTTTAAAGACTCCCGAGCGTGTAGCAAAAGCAATGTCTTACCTTACGCACGGATACGATACTGACCCTGCAGAAATTTTAAAGTCTGCAATGTTTCAAGAAGATCATAATCACATGGTCATTGTGAAAGATATTGAGATTTACTCCATGTGCGAGCACCATATGTTGCCTTTCTTCGGAAAAGCCCATATCGCTTACATCCCTAATGGTTGGATTGTTGGATTAAGCAAAATACCACGCGTAGCAGATGCTTTCTCTCGAAGAATGCAAGTTCAAGAACGTTTAACTGATCAAATTAAATCATGTATCCAAGATACGCTCAATCCATTAGGTGTAGCAGTTGTGATCGAAGCGAAGCATCTATGTATGCAAATGAGAGGCATTCAAAAACAAAATTCGGTAACGACCACTTCTTCATTTACTGGAGAGTTTGAGAAGGACGCTACTCGAAAAGAATTTATCCAATTGATTGGCAAAAATTTACATTAAGGTAAATTAGAAATAATTTTAAAAACCTCGAGGAAACTTCTTCGAGGTTTTTTTGTGCCTTTTAAAAAGTAGAAATCCGATTGCTTTTGCATTATCAGCTTTCCTTACCAAGAAGGCATTTTTAAGCTTGCTTGCAGCTTAAAAGAATATTTAATTTTTGTTAACCCATGAATAACCAATCAAAAAATGCAATTGAATGATTAATTTAGCATCAAATTATTAAACAAAATGAAAGACTTTAGAAACTTCAACAATATGGTTCAAGGAGATACTGCTCCGGCAGGATCGATGGTAAAAACGTTTATGGCAAACGTATTTGCATATATGACAGGAGCTTTGGCCATTACAGGCATTATTGCTTATGCATTTGGAACCAATCCAGCATTATTGAGTTATTTAATCAACCCTGAAGGTGGTATGTCCATGTTTGGATACGTGGTGATGTTCGCTCCACTATTAATGGTATTTGGTATGTCAATGGCATTTAACAGGCTCTCCTCCTTCGCATTGATGCTATTATTCATTGTATTTTCAGTGCTAATGGGAATGAGCTTAAGCTTTATATTTTTAGCCTATACTGGTTCATCTATTGCAGCTACATTTGCCATTACTTCAGGTACTTTTGGTATTATGGCGGCATTGGGTTACACTACCAACACCGACTTAACGAAGTTTGGTAGTATTCTTAAAATGGCTTTAATTGGAATTATCATCGCGATGGTGGTAAATATCTTCTTAGGCAGCGAAGCAATTGAGTTCATCATTAGTATTGCGGGTGTATTAATTTTTACCGGTTTAACCGCTTATGATGTTCAAAAATTAAAGCGAATTGGATCTGGAGTTGAGTATGACACGCAAGAGTCAAGCAACAAACTGGCAGTTATGGGAGCGTTAACGCTTTACCTAGACTTTATCAACTTATTTTTGTTCTTACTAAGATTTTTAGGGGATCGTAAATAATTAAAAAATAAAAAATCGAAGAAAGATTGGGGCGTCATTGTTCCAATCTTTTTTTATTTTGCACAACAAATAAAACAGAAGGATATGAAAGCATATGTATTCCCTGGACAAGGGGCACAATTTTCAGGAATGGGAAAAGACCTGTATGAGCAATCTGCAGAAGCAAAGGAATTATTTCATCAAGCGAACGATGTATTAGGATTTAACATCACTGATATCATGTTTGAAGGAACCGATGAGCAACTCAAACAAACCAATGTTACGCAACCTGCCATCTTTTTACACTCTGTAATTTTAGCAAAAGTTTTAGGAGATAGCTTCAAACCTGATATGACTGCTGGTCATTCATTGGGTGAATTCTCAGCATTAGTAGCAGCGGGAGCCATGAAATTTGAAGATGGCTTGAAGCTAGTAGCTGCTCGTGCAAATGCCATGCAAAAAGCATGTGAGGCACAGCCTTCAACGATGGCAGCAGTGCTAGGAATGGAAGATGCCGACGTGGAGCGAATTTGTGCAGACATTGATGGTATTGTAGTTCCTGCTAATTATAACTGCCCGGGGCAATTGGTAATTTCAGGTGCTATAGAGGCAGTAGAGAAAGCATGCGAAGCATTGAAAGAGGCAGGAGCTAAACGCGCTTTAATCTTACCTGTAGGCGGTGCATTTCATTCTCCATTAATGGAGCCTGCTCGAGCAGAATTAGAAGCAGCCATTAAAGCTACTGAGTTGAAAGCTCCTATTTGTCCAGTATACCAAAATGTAGTTGCAAAAGGAGTTACAGATCCTTCTGAGATTAAAACCAATTTAGTTAATCAATTGACTGGTGCTGTAAAATGGACACAGATCATGCAACAAATGATTGCAGATGGTGCCAATGAATTTACAGAAGTAGGACCAGGAAAAGTATTACAAGGACTCGTTAAAAAAGTAGATCGTAAAATGCCAACTGCTTCTGCGGAGGTTTAAAATCTAATGATTAATTGCGCTTGCCTACCGGCAACCTGTTAATTGTTAATTGCTCTTGCCTACCGGCAATCGTTTTAATTGTAAATGGTTAATTGTCTTTTTGCTCCGCAAAATTCTTAAAAGAGTAATTGCGGAGCAATTTCATAATTAATAATTAACCATTCACAATTAAAAAACATTGCGGAGCAATTTTACAATTAACAATTAATCATTCACAATTAAAAAACACTGAGGAGCAATTAATAATTAACCATTCACACATTAACAATTAATAAGGATCCACATCAAACATCACACGAACACCTTTAAAATCAGGTAAATTTATTGCATTGGTGTAAATCGTTCTTAAGTGCTTTTTTGCAGACTGAATCGAAGCCTTTTTCTCTACCTTTAATATGATTTGTTTATGGTAACTGTTTCTAATTTTAGCAATCCCAGGAAATTCAGGACCTAATACACGGTTGCCAAAAACCGCCTTCATATCTCTTGCGAAGTAATCAGCTGCGCGGTTGACCGCTGATAAATCGCGGTGCCTTAATGTGACTTGTATTAAACGATAAAATGGCGGATATTTAAAATTACGACGATCAATTACCTCATTGGTAAACATGGTCGTATAATCATTATCAATCACGTTTCGGATAATCTGATGATCGGGATTGTAGGACTGAATAATCACCTTACCACGCTTACTTTTTCTCCCTGCTCTTCCCGCCACTTGAGACATGAGCTGATAGCTTCGTTCGTAAGATCTAAAATCAGGAAAATGCAACATATTATCCGCATTTAATACACCAACTAAACTTACATTACTAAAGTCAAGGCCTTTGGTAACCATCTGTGTACCTACCAAAATATCAACCTCTTGGTTTTCAAATTGGCTGATAATGGTATGATACGCATTCTTAGCACGCGTAGTATCTAAATCCATCCGTGCAACTTTTGCTTCTGGAAATAAAATACCTATCTCCTCCTCTATCTTCTCTGTACCAAACCCCTTTACTTTTATCGCGGTATCGCCACAAGCAGGACAAACCTTCGGCATCGGAATATAATAGCCACAGTAATGGCAGTTGAGTACATTCTTATATTTATGATAGGTCAACCCTACATCACAATTTTTGCAACCTGCAGTATGCCCGCAAGTTTCACAAATCATAATGGGAGAATAACCGCGTCTATTCTGAAATAGAATAATCTGTTCTTTATTCTCTAGTGCTTCCTCCATCTCATTGAATAACAAAGGAGAAAACAATGATTTCATCTTCTTTTTTCGGGTAGCATCTTTGATATCTGCACACAGAATTTCAGGCATTTGCACATTTCCATGTCGCTTAAACAATTCTACCAATCCAAACTTACCTTCTTTCGCATTTTGATAACTCTCGATAGAGGGCGTAGCAGAACCCAGTAACACGTTAGCTGCATGCATCTTGGCCAAGACTATAGAAGCATCCCTTGCTTGGTACCTGGGAGCCGGATCGTATTGCTTAAAAGTAGACTCGTGTTCTTCATCAACGATAATAAGACCCAATTTGCTGTAAGGTAGAAATAAAGCAGATCGAGCTCCTAAGATAATCTGAAATCGATTAGGAGTACCTTCTTTACCAAAATGTAGCACATCATTCCATACCTCTACCCGCTCGTTTTCATTGTATTTAGAGTGATAAACACCCACCTTATCTCCAAAAACTCTTCGCAATCGCTGCACAATCTGAGCTGTAAGCGCAATCTCAGGTAAAAGATAAAGTACCTGTTTCCCCATCGCGATTTGCTCTTCGATGAGTCGGATAAAAATTTCAGTTTTACCAGAAGAAGTCACACCGTGCAACAGTGTTACTTTGTCTTCCTCAAAAAAGGAAGTGATTTCCTGATAGGCTTTTTCTTGATGTTCATTTAATTCAAAAAGTGCTTGATTTTCAGAAGAGTCAATTCGTATGCGATTGACTTCCTCTTCATATACTTCAAATACCTCTTTTTTAACCAATGTATTCACCGCTGCTGCGGTAGTATTGGCTGCTTTTTGGAGTGCCAGCTTCTTGACTCTTTTCTGCTTCTTGTTGTAGAGTTGATTCAATTGAATAAAAGCCATCAGCAGCTCTAATTGCTTTGGTGCTCTTCCCAATTCGTCAAAAATTTCTTTAAGTTCCTCCTCATCATTCGCACGTTCGCTCAAACGAACATAGCTCTCCATCTTTGGTTTATAACGGCGCTTTAGCTCTTCTTCTACCACTATTGCTTTCTTCTCAATCAAGCGTTTAATGTAGCTGTGGATGTTTTTAATTCCTAAAATTTCAGAAATTTCAGCGAGGTTAAGCTCATTTCGAACCTCCAATGCCTCTACAATCAAGTACTCATTGTCCGAAAGGCCTTCCATCGCCTCACGATATTCTGCATGGAGCAATATCTTGGTTTCGCTCGCCAATTTTAATGAAGATGGCAATGCAGCATTCATTACTTCGCCTGGAGTGGCCATATAGTAGGATTCTATCCACTTCCACAGCTTTAACTGATACGCATTAACGATAGGCAAATCATCTAAGATCGACTCAATGTACTTGGCTTCATAAGCCGGAGCTGTTTCATGAATCGACATTATAATTGCCGTGTACATTTTGGTTCCTTTTCCAAATTGCGCAATAACTCGCTTTCCGACAGCCAACTCTTCATTCCATTCTTTAGGAACTCGATAGGTATACAAATTCGGAATTGGCAGCGGTAGCACCAAGTCAACAAAGTAAGTTGTGTGACTCATTTATATGGAAAGTATTTCTGCTAGTCGAAGCAAGTTTTCATTTAATTTACTGTGGTGTTTTATGGCCTTCTCATAGCTGGTAAAAGCAATCTGATTATTCACCACTCCAACCATTTGATTTGTTTTTCCATCGAGCAAAGCCCCTACTGCAGCTACTCCTAATCGACTTGCTAATACTCGGTCAGCTGCTGATGGGCTGCCTCCGCGCTGTATGTGCCCTAAAACCGTCACTTTGGTATCATAATAATCAAACCGCTCTTTTACTTTCTTCGCTACCTCAGCGGCATTTCCAGCATCATCTCCTTCAGCAACGATGATAATCGCGCTGCTTTTCTTTTGATCTCTACCGCTTTCTAGCTTTTTAATGAGTGTATCGATATACGTTGTCGTTTCAGGTACTAAAATGGCCTCTGCTCCTACTCCAATTCCACTCCGCAATGCGATAAAGCCTGCATCTCTTCCCATTACTTCTACAAAAAACAAGCGATCGTGTGAGCTTGCTGTATCACGTATTTTGTCGACAGCAGCAACAACCGTGTTTAATGCAGTATCATATCCGATGGTGTTATCCGTCCCAAATAAATCATTGTCAATAGTTCCAGGTACGCCAATGGATGGAATTCCAAACTCTCCTTCAAATATTTTCGCCCCGGTAAAGGTTCCATCTCCACCAATGGCTACTAATCCTTCTATTTCAGCTTTCTTAAGTTGATTAAATGCTTTTTTTCTGCCCTCAGCAGTTCTAAACTCAGTACTTCTAGCTGATTTCAAAACGGTACCACCACGCTGGATAATCCCACTTACATCAGCTGAATGTAATGGTCGTATGGCTCCTGTAATCATGCCATCATACGCTCTTTCGATGCCAAAGACTTCTACACCATGATATATTGCTGCTCTCACAACTGCCCTCACAGCTGCGTTCATTCCTGGGGAATCTCCACCTGAGGTAAATACGGCTATTTTTTTCATGGTTGATTAGATTACGGGTTAAAATTACCCTTTTGAATAGAATAAATACTGCCGATACTTGATATCTTTAAAGGGTAGGCCCAACAGCGGTATGCGTTTTTATTAAACTTTACCTTTAAGCTGATTGGATATCGCAATCAATACGGTATAAAATAGATAAGAAAATAGATTTTTATCGCAATAAAGAGCGTTATTCACCTTTTACTGTAGCTCAGAGGCTATTTACTTCTTTTAGGTAATACGCTTTGCTTCATTCTTTTGTAAGGTGCTGCAAAATCAAAGTTCGATTTTATTCGTTTTAAAAATGAAGTGTCCTCAACAGGTGGTTGATTTTTGTGGTATTTAAATAATAACTCGGCCATTACTCCTGTCAGTTCTTTATATCTATTTATGATCAAGTTGTTTTGAGCTCTTTTGCTTTGTTCATTCTTAATCAGCTCGATAATCTCCACTTTTGAAACCTTTTTATTGATTTCAAAAAAGCTTTTATCTAAGTCATACTTTTCAGAAAATTCAAGGTTTGAATCCAAGTAATACGAATCGATGTATTGCTTAAGAGTAGACATAAATGCTTCATCTGTAAAGCTAGCCGATGAGATCTCTTTTGAAACTTCACTTAGGAACTCATTGTCAAGATGAGGATTCGGTACATCAAGGCCTTGCTCCGTTGCCATGCGTATTGCTTCTATCAGGTCACCATTAAATTTTACATTCGAAGTAACATTTGTTAAGTGCTTATGGTCAGCAGTAATCGTCAAACCAGCCTTCTCACAGAAATCTTCAATTAAATTTTTGGGAGCATCTCTTTTGGGAAGATTACCACAACGAATTTTTGCACCAAAGGGAAAGGTCAACCGCTCAACTTCTCTATATGAATTATTCCAATCCAATATGGAATCATCGGACATCTGTCTGGCACTGTAAAAGTCATTTGAAATAGCTGCAATTAAATGCCTTTCAAGTCCGCTAAAATAAATGGGATCTAATCCCATTGCGAGCACTTCCTTGTTGGCCTCACTTATACGCTCTGGAGATCTAAAAAACCATTGTGAATAAGATGATACCGTAAAACCAGATTGCCGTCTGCTATATCCAACAATGAGAATCTCATCAACGAGGTCTTGAGCTATGCTGCAAATATGTTTTATTGCAAGTCGTTTGCTGAACAAAAATTCATGACTCAAAATTGTTACCTCATTTAATTCTGTTGAATTTTGTATCAATGACGTAAAATATGCAATGGACTCTTCTGCAGGATCAACTGTGCTTATTTTTAATATCTCATTGGCATCAAGAAAAATAAAATTCAGTTTCTCGGCACAAGGTTTCTCATTGGCAATAAAAAACTCCTGTATGGTAGATGAACCACATTTGCCCGGGCCTACATGTAGTATTAATTTATTCATGGTGTAAATTTAATTCTAAAATAGCTCCCAATTTAGCTCACCATAAAGAATAGACACTCCTATCTACTAATCTAAAGAAAAAGTTATCTACAGCTATTTTTCATCATCAATTAGATTTTGGGTGAAAATTAACCTTTGGGTAGCATAAAATGCAACGGATACTTGATATCTTTAACCAAGAATCAAAAGAAATTAGCTGACACTTGCATCGTGAAAACTTAGACCGATAATAAAACGTGTTGCTGATTGAAAACCTTTTTAGACCTGAAAAACAGTAACAAATCAAACCAATGAACGATCAATTAATCGACTTATTCAACTACCACCAATCGCTCAACAAACAGCTTATCCATTTGCTAATCAGCAATGAGAAAAAACTTCCTGATGAAGCGTTTTATTTGTATTCACACTGTATTAATGCAAATCAAATTTGGAACGCTCGCATAGCTGGTGAGCCTAGTTTTGCTCCATTTGAGGTTCACCCTACTGCCAACTTTGAAAAGTTAGAGTCTGCAAACTTTGAAAAAACACACCAACTATTGGCCAATACAAATCTATCTCAAGTTGTACACTACCAAAGTTCTACAGGTGAAGACTTTCAAAATACAGTAGGAGAAATTTATTTTCATTTGGTGAATCATTACACGCACCATAAGGCACAAATCAGCACTTTACTTCGCCAAAATGGAATTCCACCATTGAAATCAGACTATATCTTCTATACTAGAAAATAGCATTAAAAGTGTAGTGTATTTAAAGAAATTCTACAGCCATTTAAGTAGAACACCAATGACTTTAGCGCTATTGATGTTTAAGTCTGCAAGCGTTCGTTACCTATTTTGAGCTAAACGCCTTTTATGCGCAATGCTTATCGTTCCAATAATAACAATTAGTGGGACCAACCAAATAACTTTACTTCCCAATCGATCGATGGCATTGGCCAATGTGCCGCAAGCCCACGAATTAACGACCACGCCCAAAAGCAAAATAAATAAGGCCGCAACAACAGTTTTATCTAGGTATGATAAGGTAAACAATAGAAAAATTACGCCGAGTAGCGAGAGAATAATAATCCCTGAAAGAACGGTATTGTACGTATTTAAAAAAGTAAGCCCTTGCGAATTTTGGAGCGACGATTCATAGGTCTTCATGTCGTGATGCGTGTATTGCTCCATCCTTTCATAGAGACGAGTTTCGGATAAGAATGCGCCATTCCCATCCCCTATTTTAAACTTTACCAATTGGTCTGCTGTCGCTTTTATGGACTCCTTAATGTGAAGAAGAATATAAGTAGGATCTGTCAGCGTGGAGTAGATAATTTGATTAAACTCCTGCTTTGTGGCTTTCCAACCGCCCATTTTGTAAAATGGACTATTCTCATCCCATAGAAACACCCACGCTTTTTCAGGAAGGGAATCTTTATAAGCACAAAATGCATAATCCTTTTCAGGACAGTTTTCATCTAAATACTTCTTTGTAATTCCATGCTCTACCATGGCGCCCATGAGAAAACCATGTTTTGACTTTGACACCGCAGATCCCATAGTGAGGATACTGAGTAAGGATAAGCCCAAGCAAATGATTAATGGGCTTACTTTAATCTGTTCTTTTATTCCAAAAACATTCAAATACCTCAGCAATAACACTGCAGCAATGAGCACCACATTTAAGGTGACATGCGACATGTGCATGGCGGTTGCAAATAAAAAGATAACGTAGAGTAGCCCCTTTTTCTTTCTGCTAAATGAACCGACTGCGAGCAGCACAAGTGACATAAGAGCAATGGGCGTAAAAATGTCAGCAATCAACTGGCTAACGGTCCATGAAAGCGAAGTCAAAGCGGATAGAAAGATAACCACCAAGATGTGAAGGAAATGAATGTGCTTAAAGTGAGGCACACACAACTTTACTAAGTTAAAAATGAGGTAAGAAGTAATGAGTCCTTGTGCAAAAATAACCGTCCACAAGGAAACTCCGTTGAGGCTAGTGAGCCAAAGAAATAAGCCATATGTCATGGGTCTATCAAAAGGCGTTTCCAACTCAAAACCGGAGGCCAAATACGTAGATGTATCGGAGTAGACAATTGGAAACCCATTAATAAAGCCCGCAAGCAATAGAATTATAGCTCCTAGAAATATGGTTACTGCTGTTTTATACGCTGTGCTCATCGTTAACTGTTTACTGCTATCAAATATACGCTATTGATGCGGTAAGCTACCGCTCCATAAATTATCAAAGTAAAAAACCGAAAGAATACAGCTTTTCATCAATCGATAATCAGTTGTTGTGCGTTTTTGATTTCACCATCTTGCAAGGTGATGATATAACTGCCGGATTGAAAACCACTCACATCCAATTCTAAATTAGAGTTGCTCATTAATCGGCGCAGCACCACTTGTCCTTTACTATCGTGGATGATCAGTTCCGGATTATTGAGTTCTTCATTCGTGCTCACTGAAAGTTGATTAGAAGAAGGATTGGGGTAAATTGTAAATACATTTTTTTCAAGCCTTTGCATATCAAGGCTTGTAGGTTGTCTTAAACACCACGCCACGGCATCATTTAGATGCTGAATAAATAAAGAATCTGATGTAAAGTTGCTGTTGGCATGGCCTGCAGAAGTATAAAAAATTCTGCTACCGCCTGATAACTCTTTATACCAAGAAACGGCTCGAGCAGAATCATAACTGTTTATTTGATTATTGGGTCCTACTGTTGTTTCTACGTTAAGTACAACCTGTATCGCAGTGTCCAAGTATCCATTTTCCCAATAATAATACTCTTCATTTTTATTCCATGGATCAGGCAAATTCAGTGTGGTTGGGTGCGAACCAATTTTAGAGATAAGGTAAGCGGGAGTACCTGCAACGTGATTCGGATTTTGTTGAACACTGCCCCCAAGTGTCTCTGCATAAAAGTCCCAAGTACCTGTTTTACTTCCATTGGCAGTAGAATGCCGATAGGTATCTGTGGCAGCATGAATACCAATTAGGTTACCACCTTGTAGCATGTATTGTTCAAAATGACTGCGTTGAGCACTGTCTAAAATAGCATCTCCAGAAGTATTCGAAAATACAATTAAATCGTATTGCGTTAAGTTCGAGAGGCTATTGAAGTTTACGCCTGTTTGGTCATCAGTAACTGTTAAGTTCTGGAACCCTTGAAACATCGACAGAGAGTTGACACGAGTAGCATGATCAAAACCGGATGTTTCTGAGTAATGCAGCACCTGATAGGTTGATTGGGAAAACCCTAAAAAACTAAAAAACAGAAAGAAAAGTACGGAACTTATCCGGCTCAACTTAAATGCAATAATGAACGAAATCATAAGCGCTATGGTTTTATTTGATATAGGTTATCTAGACAAAGGTAGTTTTCTTATGCCAACTTTCCTGAATCCTGGTCGCTCGTAAAGATTTCACAGCTTGGGGTTGTTCATTCGTCTACCCTACTCGTTTAATGCTTTTTATCATGACACGACTTACAAATAGATACTAACCATTTTATTGGCTCCTTTCCGATGTTTTTTTTCGCATACCTTTTGTGATGTACCTGAGTAGCTCCATCACCACAATAAACACATTTCCAATTGTCTCGTTTAAATACTACATACCTTTTCCTTTTCCAATCATCTGATTTCAGGTAAGTATTTCTGTAATAGTTTTGGCGCTTTTTTCTTTTTACCTTAAATCTCCACTTTCTAAATAACCAGCTAATGATTGATGCAGCGAAGAACAATACCAGCAAAAATAATGTCTCTATCATCTCTCGATTTGATGCTAAGTCGCTCATAGTGGTGTGGTCTTATTAGTGTAAGGCAGCGCTATTAGAAACATAAAAACTAGTTGTAAACTTTCTTCTATCCTTTAGAACGTATTTTCCATTTTTTTCATGCCATCGAAATTTATTATTTACGCTCCATCCAAGTGGCTTTATCGATTTCATACAATACACAAGTCTCAAATTCAGGAAACGCTTTTAACCTCGGATGTTTAAATTCTTTCACTTTTTTCATTCCGATTTTCTTCATGAGGTGTTCTGATTTTTTATTCTTTGCCGTGCAGGTAGAAATTACTTTACTCAGGTTTAATTCATTGAAGGCAAATGCTAAGCACTTGTTGGCTCCTTCAGTAGCGTACCCTTTTCCCCATGCGCTTTTTTTTAGTCGCCAACCAATATCAACTGCAGGCGTAAAATCCGTCTCATAGGTTTGATATGCCAAACCCACGAACCCGATTAGCTCTCCGGTTGCTAAAAGTTCCGTTGCGAAATAGTTAAACTTATTTGTTTCATAGTGCTTTATGAGTCGATCTATAAACTCGGCCGTTTCACTTTCCGACAAGGGGTTTGGAAAGTATTCCATCACTTCTTTATCTCCGTTTATCTGTGCAAATGCTACTAAATCATTTTTGTTCCAATTTCGAAACCCAAGTCGCTCAGATTTTAAGATATAATTGTCTGCCATTGTTCAGGTTGTTTTATAAAATTTTCTACACCGATTGATGCGATGGGCAACGTTTACTGTATGGTGCCGTTGTGTTTGATAAAGATACAATTTGCAGTTTAGCACTTAGCAAAAACCGCTTTGCGGTTTTGTTTCTTTGCCCTTTTACAAAATCCGCTAGCGGATTTTGCGAGCCTTTAAATAGCTGTTCAATTTACCAAACTACCTTACCCACAATGCACTATACAGCGTGTTGGCACAAGTTATTTTTTCTTATCTCCAATTATACCAACGATTATTAATGTTATTGCCGGTATAATAACTGCCATAATAATATATGGCACCCTTTCTCTATTTTGTCTTTTAGTTACATCTGCTATCCAAAAACAAGTTACAAGTCTAAGTAGAATAGATGCACTCCCTTGAATAAGTCGTCCCCCATCACTTTTGAAAAATGGGATAAATGAGATTCCAACAAAAATGGCAATGATCACAAAACCTGAACTAATCAGTGACTGATATTTTCTTTTTTCAATCATCTTTTAAGATTTGCCAAACTAATAATCCAATATTTATTAATCCAATAACTACATTTATCCAAGTAGTTATTCGATTTATTTTCTGATTCTTAATATTTCGTTTTGCTATTTTTTTGTTTAATTTATTAGCCTCCAAGTTCGATTTTGCTAACTCTCTCTCTAGATTTTCTCTTTCTTCATCAAGATTTTTTTGACTTTCTTCATTCTCAAAAATCTTGGAGAATCCTCCATTTGACTTTAAACTATCAGTTAGTCCATTTTTTTCAATATAGTCAACATTTTTACCGAACTCAATCTTGAAAAATTGACTTGCTTTTTGGTTCATTACTTTAACAACATGAAGAACCATATCATAATGTAAGTCATCATTAAATACATCTTTTTTGATTTCTTCAATGGTTAAATACTCCTTCTCCGAATCCAATAAAGCAGATAAAATCATATCTGCTGCTTCGGCCTCTGACAATTTTTCCTTCATTTAATCAATTTGTGCCAACAAGTGGATATGACGCACAAAGTGCGTTATATCCATATTTTAAACTATTAATTCAATTTATTAATTACTCACCTAAATTGCTTACTATCAAATACAAAATCATTTTATTGTCGTTTCCGACCCGGCGGACAAGTGTTGTCACTCCTCCACAGGCAGACAGGTTGAAAACGAATAAGCAAACATTGATCATTTATAAAAATTACAGCTAAGAGTAAACTATTCAGGGAGTAGGGGTTAGGTTCCCCGAAGGTAACTAAAAAAAGTACAACCCACCTCACAATGCATTGATAAATAGCGGGATCACCCCACTAATCCAAATCCAACACCTCATCAACCAATGCCACCACATCTTGTAAATGAAATCGCTCCATTCCATCAGGGTAACTTGTGGCTTTGCTCTTTGCCAAAGCCTTTATTTTCATCAGTTCAGCTCTTGCCGCTACTTGCACATCAGAGCTTGATTCTTCTTTTACGAGTTCTCCCAAAAGCAATACATGGTTGCGCTGTATGCTTCGTCGGTTAATGCCAATTTTCTTTAAGCGCGGCACTTCTGTCCAAAGCCCTTTTCGCAAGTCGGCCAACATAGCCGTTAGTTGGTAAGCAGCTGAGCCATTCAACGCCTCGTTCTCAATTATTCTGTTCAACCTATTCTCAGATAATAGCTTTTTCAATTGGCGGCTTTGCATTTGTTGCACCCGCTCATAACAGCCAGAAGGACCCACATTTTGAACAATGTCTCTCGGTGTTAGCCACTCCGATTCCGTAAACACCTCATCAACTAAAAAGTCCATGGCTGCCTTTTGTGGTGCTTTTGCTAGGTGGGTATATACATAACCTTCTTGGTTGGTCGTCAACAACTCTTCGTAAACGCCGCCAATGTTGGTCACCACATGGCCGGCATACCTCGACCAAACACCCACTAATTCCTTATACAGCTCCTCCAAATCTTCATAACCTTGTTCTGGTGTAGCTGTCCATTCGTTTAAGTTAGCGGCAACTATTTTTAGGTTGCTCAATCCATAAGTGCTCGCTTTTACTGGGTCGTCACCAACCGATTCCGTCTGTGAACTTGGGTCAAAACGGTTGTTTCCACCAAATAAATACACCGGATCTCCTGCTTTTTCTGCTATCCACGCATTTAAAGTGGGTTTCTCATCTTCAGCAGAATTGGCCGTTGGAATATATCGGTATCCCCAATTGATGGCATAACTATCATACGGTCCAAGCATTCGCACCCATCGCACCTCTCCATCTCCGGGCTGAGCAACGTAATTGTATCGGGTATAATCCATCAAGGTTGATGCTAATCCCCATTTTTGGGTAAAGCTCGGTGAACGCAAGGAATCTGTTGGATAAGCATAACTTGCCTTCATATTGTGTGGCAAACCAAGTGCATGACCAATTTCATGCGATATCACCATACGCATCATCTCCCCTATTTCTTCATCGCTTGTATTTAGTGTTCTAGCCGACTCGTTGGCCGCTCCAGTTTCGAGTAGGTAACGGTTTCGGTAGGAGCGCAAATGGTTGTGGTACCACACAATGTCGCTTTCAATGATTTCTCCTGACCGTGGATCACTGACGCTCGGCCCCATAGCATTTCGGGTAGTTGTAGCCACATATCGTACGGTAGAATATCGTGCATCTTCGGGGCTCCAATCTGGGTCTTCTTCTTTTGTTGGAGCGTCTTTAGCAAGGATGGCATTTTTAAAACCTGCCGCTTCAAAAGCCGTTTGCCAATCTTCTATCCCTTGTCGAAAATAAGGTCTCCAACGGTCTGGCGTAGCCGGATCCAAATAGTACACAATCGGTTTTACCGGCTCTACTAATTCTCCTCTGGCATAAGCAGCTTTATCTTTAGGTTCCAATCGCCATCTTCTGATGTAGGTTTTCTGATCTGCTTTTAATGCCTCGGAGCCATAATCTATTTGGCTGATCGTAAACCATCCTACTCGCTTGTCAAAAATACGCGGCTGCATGGGCTCTTCTGGCAACAAATACATGGATTGACTCATTTGCATGGAGATGGTTCCACTGCGGTAAGCCGATGGTGGCTTAGCGGCCGAATACGTTAAATCGTGACGCACTTCTATGTTTTCCGGAAAACTCTGCATGCGATCAATAAAGCTTCGAGAAGCGTCTAGTCCTTTCACTTGGTATTGCTTTCGCAAATTCGGTGGTAATCCACTTAACGCATTTACATCCGACAAGAACAAGTCGTTGACCTCGATTACGGCAGCAGTAGAATCTGCATTAAAAGCCGCAATTTTGAAGGCTGCAATTACAGGAGCGT
>CBFHZL010000025.1:0-25729 GCA_965660325.1 uncultured Acidiluteibacter sp. | reverse complement strand
ATTGGTGTGGCCGCAGATGTGAGCATTAAAGATGACTGTAAACGAATCGTGGATGAAACGATAGCTGCTTTCGGCACTGTAGATATTTTAATTAATAATGCAGGTATTTCCATGCGCGCTCTTTTTACCGAGGCTGACATTAGCGTAATAGAACAAGTAATGCAGGTAAATTTTTGGGGAGCAGTTTACACGACCAAGTTTGCTTTACCTCATATCTTAAAAAATGGAGGTTCTGTTGTTGGAGTTTCTTCTGTAGGTGGACTTATTGGTTTGCCTGCTCGTACAGGCTATTCAGCATCTAAGTATGCCATGCAAGGCTTTCTCAATGCGCTAAGGGCAGAGAATAAAAAAACTGGATTACATGTAATGGTTGCTTGCCCAGGTTTTACATCCTCAAATATTCGGAATACTGCTTTAACGGCAGATGGCACCCCACAAGGTAAGTCTCCTCGAGAAGAAGGAAAGATGATGAGTGCAGAACGTGTAGCTGAATATATCTATAACGGAATAGTAAAACGTAAACGAACGGTAACGATGACACTGGATGGCCTTTTAATAAGAGCGATTGGTAGAATTTTCCCTAAGTTATTTGAACGTGTGGTGTATAATACCATGGCTAAAGAGCCGGATTCTCCTTTCGAAAAGTTAGACTAAATGAAGTTATTCCTCCTTGGTTTTATGGGGTCTGGGAAATCTAAATTGGGAAAGAAAGTTGCGAAACAACTTGATGTACCTTTTTTTGATTTAGACGATGAGGTTGAGAAAAAAGCGAATCAGTCTGTTACTACATTATTTCAAGAAGGAGGAGAGTTATTTTTTAGAACATTAGAGTCTAATGTTTTGGCAGAATTAATTGCTAGCCACGAATCATTCGTTCTTTCTTGTGGTGGAGGCACTCCTTGCTTTAACGATAACATGGAGCAAATGAATCAATCTGGAAAAACGGTTTACTTGCAAATCGAACCTGAAATACTGTTTGGTAGGCTCCGGAATGCAAAAGAAAAACGACCACTTATCGCCAATCTATCAGACGAAGAGTTAAAGCGTTTTATTGCTGAAAGCCTTGAAAAAAGGTCGGCTGATTACCTAAAAGCAAAGGTGGTCGCCTCCGATTCAAATTTGACCGCTAAGAAGATAGTGGACCTTATTTAAATAACTTCCTTGTTATTTTCTACTTCAGGTGAACGCTGTGTTTGCCTTTAATGTTGAATTTTACTTCTACATGATCTTGTAGCGTAGTGGAAAGTGATGTGCCTACATAGTCGGCATGAATTGGAAATCGTCTATGGTTCCTGTTCACTAAAACAGCGGTAGAAAGTTTCCTAATCGGTCCATTTAAGAAATAATTGACCCCGTATATTAATGTACTCCCAGAGTTTAATACATCATCGACAACAATGATCACCTTGTCGGACAAATCTTTTTCATGGAGTGTTAATTCAATTTTACTATCTATCGGCCGTTCTTTATTAATTTTTAATTCAATTAGTTTGATTTTTATTTTTGAGATTTTCTGAAGTGTTTCAGAAAGCAACTCTGCAAATTCGTAACCTCTGCTTGCTACTCCTGCTAAGATAATTTCTTTCTCCGTGTAATGATCTTCAAAGATTTGATAAGCAATACGATTCACCTTTTGGATGATATTTTCGTGATCGAGAATGAGTGTTTTAGATGTCGTAGCCATATCAATTGTTTGAATTCAAATTTAAATTATTTCTGCAGAATAATGAATAATTCTCTTCCCGCCCTAGGTTTAATGCTGTTGTAGCTTTCTTCCATTGTTTTTATTGAAAAAAGTCCATCAAAGTAATTAACATACTCCTTCTCAGTTCCGCCAAAAGGAGGTTGCTCTGTTCCAAAGTCTTCACTCCATAGTAAGCCTACTAATTTACCATGGGGATTTAGCAATTGGTGCATTTTTTCTGCATATTGCTGACGTAAAGATCGGTCTATCGCGCAAAAGAACGTTTGCTCTAGAATTAAATCATATTGCTCTTGATGATCAAAATAGTTACCTTCAATTAGGTATTTTTTATCAATGCTTGGATTTCTTTCTTGAAAGTTAGCTAAGGCAGTTGGCGATAAGTCAATTAAATAAGCGTTGGTGAATCCTTGTTGGTGCAAATACGCTAATTCATAGGCATTTCCTCCGCCAGGGATTAATATTTTTAACGACTTGTCTACCAACTGATCAATATAGGCTTTAAGTGCGGGGCTTACTTCGCCCAAGTCCCATCCTGTATTGCCTCCTTTATATCGGCTGTCCCAATAGGTTTTATCTAGTGCTGCTTTCATTTTCGTTCTAATAAAACCACATTCTCAATATGGTGCGTGTGTGGGAACATATCCACTGCTTGAACTTTTAATACTTTATATTTTGCATCTAAGGCTTGTAAATCTCTAGCTTGTGTAGCAGGGTTGCAGCTCACATAAACAATACGCTCAGGATCCATTTCAAGCATTCGCTCAATTACTGAAGGATGCATTCCCGCTCGTGGTGGGTCGGTGATAATAACATCTGCTTTACCATTGTTAGCAATGAAGTCTGCGGTCAACACATCTTTCATATCACCAGCATAAAACGCCGTATTGGAAATACCATTTAATTCAGAATTATGTTTTGCATCTTCAATTGCTTCCGGCACATATTCTACACCAACTACCTTTTTAGCCGACTTTGCAACATAATTCGCAATGGTTCCTGTACCTGTATAAAGGTCATAAACTGTCTGGTCGGTAGTGATATTGGCAAACTTGGCAGTAATCTGGTATAGATTTTCTGCTTGTTCTGAATTGGTTTGGTAAAATGATTTAGGTCCTACTTTAAACTGAATTTGCTTCGAAGGGTCTTGAAAATCGGTCATGGCCTCTAACATATGATCGTTCCCCTTAAACGTCACCACCTCTTGGTCAAAAATAGTATCATTCGCCTTTCCATTAATCACATAAAGTAAGCTTGTGATTTGTGGAAACTCATCTGCTAAATGCTGCATTAAGCCAATTCTATTTTCTTCCTCTTCCTGAAAGAATACTACGATTACCATTAACTCACCAGTGGAAGAAGATCTAATAATGAGGTTTCTCAATAATCCATGCTGATCACGAATATCAAAAAATGAAAGTCCATGCTTTTTAGCATAAGCCTTCACGGCCAAGCGTATTTGATTGGAAGGATCTCCTTGAAGATAGCAATGGTTAATGTCGAGTACTTTGTCAAACCTACCCGGAACATGAAAACCTAACCCATCTTGGTCTAGCTCTTCTTCTTTGGCGATTTCTTCCTCCGTGAACCAACGTTTATTGGAGAAGGTGTATTCTAATTTATTTCTATAGTACGTTGTTTTTGGGGCTCCTAAAATGGGCTCAAATTCAGGAAGCTCAATTTTTGCCAATCGTTCTAAATTGTCTTTTACTTGCTTGGCTTTATATCCTAGCTGATCTTCATAGGAAAGAAATTGCCATTTGCAGCCTCCACAGGTACCAAAATGTTCACAAAAAGGTTCTACTCTTTTTTCAGAATAGTGGTGAAACTTGATGGCTTTGCCTTCAACGTAATTTCTTTTCTTTTTGGTAACTTGAATATCAACTACATCTCCCGGAACGGCGTTGCTCAAAAAGATAACTAAGTCATCTACTTTAGCGAGTGTTTTTCCTTCAGCTACAGCATCCAACACGGTCACATTTTCCATGATTGGAATACGCTTTCTAATTCTTCTTCCCATTGGGCAAAATTAGTTTTTTAAGAGGGCTTTTGATAACGACTTTTAAACTTTCTTTCTTCTGATAGAAATAGAAGTTTTAAAATAAAATACGAGTCAAATCAGTTACAATAAATGGATAAATTAGGAATTGCAATACTAATTTATCCATATTAAAAAGTTATATCATTGAAAATCAATAATAATTTAGTTGAGGCTAATCGAGGTTTAAACTAATTTCCCAATTCTCTTAATCTAGCAATAGCCTGCTGATTGCCTGGCGCCAGTTTTAAAACAGCTGATAAGGCTGCTTTTTCTTTTTCTACATTTCCAGTCTGGCTGTAAGATATCGCCATATTAAAGTAAGCGTCTACATTTCTTGGATCTAACTCAACCGCTTTTCGAAAATAGTTAATGGCTTCATTTGGTCTGCCTAGGAAACCTTCGGCAGTTCCCAAATAGTTATATGCGCTTACATTATTCGGCTCCAGCTCAATTACCTTTAAGAAATACTTTTTTGCGGATTCAAAATCGTTGAGTGTTCCCGCAATGGTCCCCATGCTACTGTAAACTTCTGCTGAAGGGTTGGTTTTGCTGTAGATTTTAAAGTTTTTAAGCGCTTCTTTTCCTTTTTCCGCTGCCAGTTGCACCGTAGCTTGGTTATAATATCCTTTGGTGTAATCTGGATTTTTCTTTAAGAGCAAATCAAAAACCTTTTCGGCTAAATCCAACTGGTTATTGTATTTATAAACCAATCCTAAATTATTATAGGCATCCCAATATTTAGGATAGATTTTTATTGCTTTTTGCAGGTAAATAGCACTTTCACGATAGTAGGTTTGTTTTTCTGCCCGATTATTTACAGTATTCCCCAATTGAGTCAGTGTACTTCCGTAATTATAGTTAATTCGAGCGCTTTCACCACCTGCTTCAATATCGGCTGCATAAAGTGTTTGGTTGTTCTTCCATTCACTATTCCGATCGATAGTTTTCATTCCAAATAAAAATAGTACCGCTGTTAGCGTTAAGTATAGTGCTAGTTGCTTTTTACCTAAGAAGCGATTGAAAAGAAAGGCGACTGCCACACAAAATGCAATGGAGGGAACAAAAAGAAATCGCTCAGCGAATAAAGCTCCAATTGGGATAATTAGTTGGGACACAACTGCAATTCCTAAAAGGTAAAACGCGGCCATAATTCCCAAAAGGTTTCGTTTGATTATGCCATAAACAGCACTGCCAACTAAACCAATAAAAATAAGTAATCCACTAAACCCTTTGGTAGTCCCTAAGGAGATGGTTGGAATTAAATTGTAAGAATAGTCGTGCAACAATTCCACAGGGAATAGCAATTTACTCAAATACAACACTTGCAAGTAAAATGCAGTTCCGTAGCGAATAGCAGGATTACTTACTCCTGCAATAGGGTTATTCAAGATTTCAAACAGTCCGGCATCCATTGGTTGATCCATGGAGTTGATAATATAGCTGTGTAAGCCATAAAAACCCACAGAAAGTAAAAGCATTATTCCTGTTGGAACGATGAGTTGTTTTAAATGCACTGACTTATTTAACCACAGCAAAAGCGGAATGATGGCAAAGTAGGTAATGGAAGACTCTTTTGAGAATAACGCTAGCGTATACCATAAAAATGCAAGAATATATGCGCCCTTTTTTTGGCCAACAATTGCTCGTATAAAATTCCATAGACTGGCCAATAGAAAAAGTGAGGCGAAAAGCTCATCCCTGCTTTTAATGTTTGCGACAACTTCGGTATGTATCGGGTGAACAACAAAAATTGCTGTACCTATAAAGGCGACTGCTAACAGTTTGTCAGGTAAAAGTGCCTTTAAGTTCCTAAACAGCAATAAGCAGATCCCAGCGAATAGCATCATATTGATGAAGTGACTGATGGAAGGCTTCTCGCCAAACAGCTCTTGCTCAATTGCAAAGGTTACAGTCGTGATAGGGCGATAAAGTCCATCATTGAAACCTTGAACACCGTGAAGCATGTTGGTAGTGAATATTTTTCCAATTCCCTCAAATCCTCTGTTAACGTTACTATTGTCGAGAATTACAGCAAAATCATCAAGTGTATATTGATTGCTAAGAGTATTGGCATACACCAAAAAGGCTGAGATAAAAAACAGCCATTGGATGTGTTTATGACGAATTAGTTGTTGGATCATATGGGTGGTTACTAAGAATTCCGTTCAAATATAGATATATTTGTACTTCAATTTTTTTAGAATAAAAGAAGACAATCGATGAGCATAGTAAAGGAAAAAATAAACGCTTCTGATCAAGCGATAGCAATGGAAGATAAATACGGAGCACACAACTATCACCCATTACCAGTGGTTTTGGCAAAAGGTGAAGGTGTGCACGTTTGGGATGTAGAAGGTAAAAAGTATTTCGACTTTTTGTCTGCCTACTCGGCAGTGAATCAAGGACACTGTCATCCGAAGATTGTAAATGCATTGGTCGAGCAAGCGAAGACTTTAACATTGACATCTAGAGCGTTTTATAATGATGTGTTGGGGCCATTTGAAAAATACATGACCGAGTACTTCGATTACGACAAGGTATTGCCTATGAATACAGGAGCAGAGGCTGTAGAAACGGCTATCAAGCTTTGCAGAAAGTGGGCGTACGAGAAAAATGGAATTCCTGAAGATGCGGCAAAAATTATTGTAGCTGATGGAAACTTCCATGGAAGAACTACCACGATTGTATCATTTTCAAATGACGAAGGTGCTCGTAAAAACTTTGGTCCTTATACACCAGGTTTCGTAAATGTACCGTACAATGATTTAGAAGCGTTGAAAGCAGCACTACAGCAAGATAACGTAGCAGGGTTCTTAGTAGAGCCAATTCAAGGAGAAGCCGGTGTTTATGTTCCTTCGGATGATTATATGGCCGAAGCAGCTAAATTGTGTAAAGAAGCAGGCGTTCTATTATTAGCCGATGAGGTGCAGACGGGAATTGGCCGAACAGGAAGTCTATTAGCTGTTTGTAAAGGATGTACTTGTTCAGGCAAAACCTGTGAAAGTAAAGCAGGGTATAAGCCAGATATTTTGATTTTAGGAAAAGCAGTTTCAGGTGGTGTATTTCCTGTATCAGCAGTTCTAGCAAACGATGAAGTGATGATGGTGATCAAACCTGGACAACATGGATCAACTTTTGGTGGAAATCCACTAGGATGTAAAGTCGCTATAGCTGCTTTAGATGTGATTTTAGAAGAAGATTTAACAGCGAAAGCAGGCGAATTAGGTGAGATATTTAGAGCAGAGATCAATAAATATGTAGAGCAATCTAATCTTGTTTCTTTGGTAAGAGGTAGAGGGTTATTGAATGCAATTGTTATCAATGATTCTGAAGATAGTTCTACTGCTTGGGATATTTGCGTAGCGTTAAAGAACAATGGTTTGTTAGCGAAGCCAACTCATGGTAATATCATTCGTTTTGCTCCACCATTGGTAATGACGGAAGCAGAATTGAGAGAGTGTATTGACATCATTATTTCTACGTTGAAGACGTTTGAGAAGTAACAAAGGTTTATAATAAGATCAAATCCGCTAGGCTCAGGTTTAGCGGATTTTTTTATTGTTGATTTTATCTATTCTTAGACTTATAAATAGCATTATTTTTTTAGTGCCTGTCTATAATTCATTAATACCACAGCGGAAAGAATCAATATAATCCCAACCCATTGGCCGGTATGAATTACTTCATTTAAGATGAAATACGCCATTAATACTGAAACAGGCAACTCTACTGCTCCAATTATGGTTCCTACAGCCGTTCCTGTTGATGGCATTCCATAAGCAAATAAAATAGGAGGAAGTACTGTTCCGAAAAGCGCTAAAGGGATGCCATAGGAGATTAAAATTCCTGTGTCAAAAGATTCGCCTAAATAGGAAAGACCATAGAATAAAATAATGATAAAGCCGCCTGAAAGCATCCAAAAGCTTCTTTCAAAAGCAGGGAGGTGCGTAGACACTTTTCCGGAAGCGTACACGGTAATGGTGTAGCAAACGGCCGCAATAAGGCCAAACAAAATACCTGTAAGGTTAAGAGCTATTTCAGTGTTAAATAGTTCAGCTGCTAATGCTGTTCCCAACAATACAATCAAAGCTGCGATAATTTTCCGAAGTGGTGGTCGCTGCTTTTCAATCAACCATTCGGTGATAACGCCCATCCATGTACTTTGCATTAATAGCACTATGGCCAAAGAAACCGATACATTTTTTACGCAGAGGTAATAGAATACCCCGGTTAATCCCAAGGTGGTTCCCGCCAACATTAATTTGCGTTTACTCGGAAAGTTCGCTGAGGTGAACAACTTAGTTTTTTTATGAAACAATACAATCAACAGCAAGGTGGACCATCCAATGGAGAACTGACCAAAGGTAATTTCAAAAGTAGAAAAGCCTGCAATATAGCTCAGCTTTACCATTGTTGCTAACACTCCATAACTGCAAGCTCCTAAAAATACAAGGATTGCTCCCCAATAAAATGATTTCTGCATAGTTGGTCTACTCTTGAAAATACAACAGCCGATAAAGGTACTTTTATCGGCTGTATAATCGTGTTTGTTCTTTTTTTATTAACGCATCTAGTTACTATTATATCTGTATTGAAATTATATCCCTAGCAAACTAGACAACTATCTTTAACCATTAATACGATTGACGCTAGTCAATAGCAATTAATAATTAACCACTATAAATTAGCCATTATTACGATTGACGTTAGTCAAGAGCAATTAACCATTAACCATTAATAAGATTAACGATAGTCAAGAGTAGTTAACAATTAACTATTATTACGATTGACGCTAGTCAATAGCAATTAATAATTAACCATTATAAATTAGCCATTATTACGATTGACGTTAGTCAAGAGCAATTAACCATTAACAATTATTACGATTGACGCTAGTCAAGAGTAATTAATAATTAACCATTAATTCTAATAACTCATCTCAATAATCTTCTCTACATCGCTCGGCGTAATATCTTTTCGCTCGCCCATGGCTACCCAGCCACGTTCTTCAAACCGGGACTTTATTTTTTGAGCAAAACCTTCATAGTCCTTGGTGTAGTCAGATAGTTTCGTGTCGATGCCTACGCTGTGCATAAATTCCACTGTTTTGTCAATTGCTGCGCTTGCTTTTTCTTCTAGCGTTCCTTCTGTAATTCCCCATACGCGTTCACCGTACTGTGCCAGTTTCTCTTTCTTATTGTCTAATTTGTAGCGATATAAATTAGGCCCAATGATGGAAAGTGTACGAGCGTGATCAATTTCAAAAGCTGCGGTTAGCTCGTGACCAATTCCGTGTGTTGCCCAATCGGTTGGAACACCTTTTTGAATCAAGCCGTTTAACGCCATGGTGCAGCACCACATAAAGTTGCTTGCAGCTTCGTAATCCGAAGTGTCTTTCATGATTCTTGGAGCGATTTCTACCAGCGTTTGTAAGATGCCTTCCGCAATTCGATCTTGTAAAAATGCGCCTGCAGGGTACGTAATATACTGCTCTAAAACATGTGTAAATGAATCCATGATTCCATTGGCTAATTGCCGCTGAGGAATTGAAGTAATCACTTCAGGATCCAATACAGAAAATTGAGGGAATAATCCTGGGCCGCCCATACCGAGTTTTTCTTTTGTTTCTTCATTTGAAACCACTGCACCGGAGTTCATTTCTGAACCTGTAGCAGGCAATGTTAAAACAGTTCCAAAAGGCATTCCGACTTCTGTTCTAATTGCTTTCTTTAAGATATCCCAAGGGTTGTCGCCTTCATAAAGTGCAGCGCTAGATAAAAACTTTGTTCCGTCGATTACAGAACCACCGCCAACGGCTAAAAGAAATGTAATGTTTTCTTTTTTGATGATTTCTAATGCTTTTAATAGCGTATGGTATTTTGGGTTGGCTTCTATACCACCAAATTCTAAAACGGTATGATTACTCAATGCTTTTGATACTTGATCGTACACGCCATTTTTCTTGATACTGCCGCCACCATAAAGCATCAACACCTTTGCTTCAGCAGGTATTTCTTTAGTTAATTGTTCTATTTGGCCTTTCCCAAAGATGATTTTTGTCGGGTTTTTATAATCGAAATTTAACATAATCGGTTGTTGTTTTTATGAGTTGTGATAAAGGTACACGTAGTGGTTAGAATTGTTTGTCAAGGAAGGTTAAATGTTTAATAATTAATTTCAAGGCAACACTTGCTTCTACTAAGTTTTTTACTTTTTTACAACCTTTTTTGATAAAATAATTAACTAAAAATCTGTTTGTTATAAAAAATTAATTATTTTTAACAAAACTTAATACTAACATTATGAAACAAACCTTTCAACCTTTCAACCTTTCATAAATTTGTAAATTTATCAAATGTTATAGTTTATCTTTTTATTTTTTTAATCCCTTTGATAAGTTATTCTCAATCCAACCTCATTAATATTAGAGAAGATATAAATTCTAGTATTTATTCTGCTAACGATAGAGCTTTATTATCAAATTTGATGATTCAATATATAACTAAAGAGGTTATTGAAGACCATTGTATTATGACACCTACTAGTGGAGGAGGTATACATTCCGATTTTGATTTTTTAGATTTTCATAGAGCTTATATAGAAAAGATGGAAGATTGGTTATTTTTAACTGGTCACACGAAATTTGTTCCATTACCTTATTGGGATCCGATTTCTACCAGTCCCCAAATTTTCCAAGTAATAGATCTGATTGATTGTCAGCTATCTGTATGTCCATTTACAGCAACTTGTGATCCTGTACTAAATTGGAGTCCCATCATTTCTAGACCAACTTATTTAAGTACTATAATTCAACCAGGAGGGTTTAATGATTTTTGTGACTTTAATATGGATCCTTCATCTTTACCAGCAGCAACAAATTGCTGCAAGAATGGAATTAGCAGAGCAATTGAAGGAAGTGGTCCCGATATAATTGGCGATGGAGATGGATGGAATTATGATTATCATAATAGCGTCCATAATGCTTTAGGTGGAGTGATGGAAAGAATGAAGTCTCCATCAACTCCGCTCTTTTGGTTGTGGCATGCCTATGTTGATTTGATTTATAAAGATTGGGAAATTAATTGTCCTCAATCTTCTACTCCATATATTGATTTATATATGAAAGATCATCCTTATGATGTACCTAGTGAACGAGATTTAGGAAGAGAACCAAATATATACAACGGACCTCAGTATTTAAGTAATGATATTTGGTGCAGAGTAACCAATGATGGGTTTACCAATGATACCCATCAAAATCCTATAGTAGATGGAGTTTCGCCTACTTATGTTTACGTTCGAGTGAGAAATAGAGGTGCGTCTGTTAGTTCAGGATTGAATGACAATTTAAAGTTGTATTGGTCAAAAGCAGCAACAGCTTTAACATGGCCAAACCATTGGAATGGCAGTATGACATCTCCAGCTTTAATGGGTGACTTAATCGGATCGCAGGCTATATCAGCTATTCAAGTTGGCGATCAGCAAATTTTGGAATTTGTATGGTACCCACCTGATCCAAGTACCTATACTTCATTTAATAATGAACCTGCTCATTTTTGTCTATTGGCTAGAATTGAATCATTGGATGATCCCATGACAAATGAAGTGACTACTGGTACATGGAATTTAGGGGATAATGTTAAAAATAATAACAACATTGTTTGGAAAAACTTAACGGTTATTGATAATAATATGATGGGAGTAAATGGAGAATATGTTAATAATGGTAATATCTATGTCGGTAATGTAATAGATGAATCTGTTTCCTATGATTTAAAGCTTACAACTTACGCTGAATATGGCACTATTAATATCTTTCAAGATGCAGAAGTATTAATATCTATGGAAGAATCAGTTTGGAATAAGTGGATTGCAGGCGGAGGGTTAGGACAAAACATAGATGTAGTTGATGAAGATAATCATATTGTTCAAATATTATCTGATAATGCAAGCTTAGAAAAGTTAAATTTTAACGCTCTAGAGCGTGGAATGATTAATGTTAAATTCAATTTCTTAACCGAGAAGTATCCTTACGAAGAGAAATATACTTTTCACATAGAACAAACGATGAACGAGGCAACACAAGTGTTGGGTGGTGAAGGATACTCCATAATACCACCTGATAGAACCATTTTCTTAGCAAATGCAGGTGTAGATGTAATTATATCTAAATATGATACCATCTTGCTATCAGTAGATGATATTGGTGAGGATGCTTTATATCAATGGTTTGATGAAAGTGGAGATGAGGTTTCAGAAAACAGAGAGTTTAATTCCTCCCCTGAAAATACAACTATTTATCGCCTAAAAGTGACTTCTGAAGACGGAGGTTTGGTAGATTATGACGAAATAAGAGTTACGGTTAAACCATACGAAATTTTAACCATGTCGCCAAATCCTGCAACGAATCAAGTAACCTTAACGTATAAAATAAATGGTGCTTCAAATCCAACAATTAGTTTAGTAAAGCCTTATTCTAATTCAAATAATATTTATAATTTAATACCCAATAGCACATCAATAATCATTGATATCACTGATTTGTCACCCGGAGTTTACTCAGTAATTCTTATTTGTGATGGTGTTTCTCATGACACCCAAACTTTAATTATTAATTAAAAACTACAGAACTATGAAAACCTTATATATAACATTAATCGCCTTCCTATTCTCCTTTTCCTTCTTCGCCCAATCCAATTGGCAACAAGTGAACACGAATACCCAAGAACGAATTAATTCGGTAATCTTCGAAGACAGCCTAGTTGGTTATGCGACTGCTGGAAACCAGATTTTAAAGTCTACCGATGCAGGTGAAAATTGGGTAGTATTTCATCAAGATACTACCTTATTTGCTTATTCATCTATTGCTTTTTATCAAGATAGCTTGTTTGCTATTGGTATAAAGATCTCTACATTCGAAAAGGAAATTTGCTTACTTGATAAAGTTACCAAAAATGTTAGAGGTATAATTAACGCTACTTTTTTGAATAATATCATTAGAAAAACCAGTTCAGTTTCTGATGCTGTTTGGATTCAAAGTGATAGCGAGGGTTTAGTTCAGTTCAAAAATGGGTTATTTACTATTATTAGTTCCGATTCTAAATATTTTAATAATAAAGGCAGTAATATCATTATAGCCTCAAATGAAAAAGTGTATACTTCTATAGATAATGGCCAAATATGGGATACATTATCTTTTCCTTTTTATACTTATCCAATATCAGATTCATATTTTAAAGGAGGGGATACTATTATTTTATCATATGGGGGGTTTCCTATTTTTTTTATTAATTCTTTTGATAGAGGTGTCTCTTGGAGTTCTCCCAATAACAGACTTAGCTTATCGAGTCTATTTTATTTAAATAGTCAAAAATTATTTGGAGTAAAATACAATAGGCCTGATGCGTTTGTTTATATTTCTTCTGATGGAGGCATAAACTATTCGATTGATACATTAGATTTAAATAAATCGTTAAGTGGGGTTTACCATTTTTCATCCAAGCTAGCATTTGTTTATGGCGAGGATGGATTGCTTTTCAAATCTACCAACCTTGGCGGCTTAGTTGGGGTAAACGAAAACCAAGGATTTAAAGAAAGCGACTTTACTATTTTTCCTAATCCATCACAAGATTTTTTGCAAATTAAACTAGCTGATAAAGATCGGTTTACTGTAAATCAAGTTGCTATTTTAAGTACTAATGGAGCTGTTTTAGATAGATTTGACTCTTACCAAGAACGCATAGAACTTAACAACTATCCCAAAGGGATGTATGTTATACAAATTCAAACAGCTGAAGGAAGTGCTTATAAATCGTTTATGGTGAAGTAGAATTCAAAAAAAAATCACAAAAAAAGCCCTCCGATTTTCAAAATCGAAGGGCTTTTCATTTATTTTAAAAGATCTACTAGTAGTAAATCAACCTTCTAACTTTAGAAACATGTTTCGCTAAACGAATTACTTGTTTCGTATATCCAAATTCATTGTCGTACCATACGTAAAGTACAATATTCTTTTTGTCCGGAGAAACTAGGGTAGCAGGGCTATCAAAAACTGAACAGCAAGAATTACCAACAATGTCAGAAGAAACTAATTCAGGATCTACTGAGAAGTAAATCTGATTCACTAAGTTACCTTCCAATGCTGCGTTTCTCATTACTTCATTCACTTCTTCAAAAGAAGTTTCTGTTTTTAATGAAAGGTTCATAATCGCTAACGAACCGTTAGGAGTAGGAACACGCACTGCATTTGCCGTTAACTTATCTTGTAGCTGTGGCAATACTTTCGTTACCGCTTTTCCTGCGCCAGTTTCTGTAATTACCATGTTGATAGCTGCCGAACGTCCTCTGCGGGTACTTTTGTGCATATTGTCCAATAAGTTTTGGTCATTGGTATAAGCATGTACCGTTTCAATGTGCCCTTTCTCAATTTTAAACTTATCCTCAATCACTTTAAGTACAGGAACGATTGCATTAGTGGTACAAGAAGCAGCAGAGAAAATATTTTCTTTTTCAATATCCGTTTCACCTTGATTGATTCCGTAAACGATGTTTGGAATTTCCTTTCCTGGGGCAGTTAATATTACTCGCTCTACACCTTTAGATTTCAAGTGACGGCTTAATGCAGTTCGATCTTTAAAAACACCAGTATTGTCAATTACCAAAGCATTATTAATTCCAAATGCAGTATAATCCACTTCGTCTGGATTGTTAGAGTTAATCATTTGAATTACCTGACCATTGATGGTCATAGTGCGTTCAGCAGTATCTACTTCTACTATTCCCTGGAAAGCGCCGTGTACAGAGTCGTTTCTTAGTAATGCAGCTCTTTTCTCTAAAGCTACCTCATTGTCACCTCTAGTCACAATAGCTCTTAGTCTCAACTGCTGACCTTTACCAGCTTGTTTGATTAGCTCTCTCGCTGCTATTCTACCAATCCGACCGAATCCATAAAGGATGACGTCTCTTGGCTCTAAGTGACTTTTTTCTTGACCAATCATACTTTCTAGCTTGTTAGCCAAAAAATCTGATTTGGTTGCAAAGTTTTCCTCTTCCAAGGTCCATTCACTTGCTAGTTTGCCGATGTCAATTTTTGACGGTGCAAGATCTAACTTTAATAGCTCTTTTGCCAATTCGTTGGTTTCGTAAATACTTACCGGACGGTTGGTATAGTTTTGAGTCGTGTTGTGTAGTTTCAACACTTCTGAAACGCTTTCGTCTACTAACGTGTGACGAAAAAGAACTAATTCTACTGATTTGTTGTAAAGTAAATTTCCGATTGAGTTAATTAGTTCGACCGCTTGCATTTTATGGTCAATCCAATTGTTTAACTCGCTTTCAAATTCACTGGTAACCACAGGTTTTCTCATTTCTGTGCTCATAATATATTTATTTGGTTAGTATGTGTAAAAAATATTTTCATATGCATTACCCCAAGTAGTCTTTTAATAGTTTACTTCTTGAGGTGTGTTTTAGCTTGTTAATTGCTTTTTCCTTTATTTGACGTACACGTTCGCGTGTTAGTCCAAAATGATCTCCGATTTCTTCAAGTGATAAGCACTGTTTATTGCTGATGCCGTAAAATAGCTGTAATATTTCTCGTTCTCTAGCAGTTAATGTAGCTAAGCTTCGCTCAACTTCTGCACATAAGGATTCGCTCATGAGCAGGTTGTCTGAGCTGAGGCAATCAAAGTCTTGCATCACGTCAAGTAGAGTGCCATCTTCGCCTTCGCTAAAAGGTGCATCTACAGATACGCTTCTTCCGGAGACTTTCATGGACTCATCAACTTTGTCGATGGTCAGTTCTAAAATGTCCGCCAACTCAGTGGAAGTAGGCGCGCGCTCTAGTTGCTGTTCTAATTGGGAAGATGCTTTTCTGATTTTATTGATGGATCCTACTTGGTTTAGTGGTAACCGCACCATTCGCGACTGGTCTGCAATTGCTTGCAATATCGACTGACGAATCCACCAAACGGCATAAGAGATGAATTTAAAACCACGGGTTTCGTCAAATTTCTGTGCCGCTTTGATCAAACCTAGGTTACCTTCGTTGATTAAGTCAGGCAAGGTTAGTCCTTGATTTTGATACTGCTTTGATACAGAAACGACAAATCGAAGATTCGCCATCACTAACTTGTTTAAGGCTATTTGGTCACCCTCTCGAATTCTAACGGCTAATTCTACTTCTTCCTCAGCAGTTATCAAACCTTCTTTAGAGATGTCCTGTAGGTACTTCTCTAGAGAAGCACTCTCCCTGTTGGTAATCGACTTGGTTATCTTAAGTTGGCGCATCTAAAAAGTTTGATTCATCCTCTTTTGAGGGTCACAAATGTACCTTTTTTCTAAAGATTAACTGAATGTTATGTAACAATAAATCAACCCGCCATCCGGCGCGCAGGTATATCTATGAATCAATGGAGAAGAAAAAACCTGCAAGGTTTAATAATGATCAGCGCGGCTCAATACTTCAAAAAAGCAGGAGTGCTTTCGCTACTCCTGCTTTTCATCAAAAACCCAAACTAATTATTCATTACAAACCTAATCCGTAGTAGGCGCGTTTGCCGTCAGGATAAATACCCTCTATCAATACCCCTCCTGATTTGCTCTCAATTACTGAGGTGAACTCTTCAGGACTTTTAATGATTTCATTGTCCACTTTTAGAATAATAAAACCATTATTCATGCCTGTACTCTTCATTTTTCCTGGTAGTAACTCTTCCACTTTTACACCATGCTCGATTTCTAGCTCATCCAGCTCTTCTTTATCGATTGCTGATAGTCGAACACCCAAGGTGCGAAGAATTTCCTTTTCTTCTTTTTTGATAATTGCTGTGCTTCCTTCTATATTTTTTAAGGTGACTTCTTTCGTTAATAGCTCTCCGTCACGCAGAACAGTCACATCAACTACGTCGCCAGGTCGTTTTTGTCCCAATTTCTCTTGAAGTTGAGGCACATTATTAACGGTCGTTTTATCGATCTTTTTGATGATGTCTCCTTCTTTTAGTCCAGCTTTTTTTGCTGAGCCATCGTCAGCGAGTCCTGACACGTAGACTCCATTTAAATCATCTAATTCATTTTCTTCCGCTAAACCTTCATCAATGTTTCTAATGCTAATGCCAATAAATGCGCGTTGCACTGAGCCATATTCCTTTAAATCTTCCACCACTTTCTTAACCAAGTTCGAGGGAATCGCAAAGGAGTATCCTGCGTATGAACCTGTATTTGATTTAATTGCTGCGTTGATACCAACCAATTCTCCTTTGGTGTTTACTAGCGCTCCACCGCTGTTTCCAGGGTTTACAGCTGCGTCCGTTTGTATAAAGGATTCAATGGATGATGCTCCGGTGTAAGGGTCATTTCCTAAAATGTTGATATCTCTCGCTTTCGCTGAAATAATTCCTGCAGTAACTGTAGATGTCAAATTAAATGGGTTTCCAACTGCTAATACCCATTCTCCAATTCGCGTAGCATCAGAGTTAGCAAAAGATACTGCAGGTAGTTCAGATGCATCAATTTTTAAAAGTGCCAAATCCGTTGTTGGATCTAGTCCGATTACTTGAGCCTCATATGACTTGCTATTGTTTAGTGTAATGTTAATTTTCTCTGAATGCTCCACCACGTGGTTGTTGGTAACGATGTATCCATCAGAAGAAATAATAACTCCTGACCCTGCTCCTTTTATGGGTTGAGAATATTTACGTTCAATATTTCCATTACCATAAAATAACTCCCTAAACGGGTCAAATCCATACTGCGTCAATTCTCTTGTACCTTCAGTCTTAACGTGAACTACTGCGTTTACTGTCATTTCAGCTGCAGTGACATAGTCAGCGCCAACGGTGGGTTCTCCCGACATTAAGTTCACCATCTTGGATGGTACGCTTTCCGTATTTGCGCTTTTTGTGGTGTTCTGACTTTCAAAAATCTTATACACGCCAATTGAGGTTATTCCTCCGAGCAGCGCAGCGATAAAAACTAATCCTATTTTTTTCATCTGTAAATTATTTTTTGAATTGATTTATATCAAAATTAACGCTGTAAGTGTTTTTAAATTAGGTTGATGCAGTTAAAAATTGTTAAGTAGCTGTTAGTGTATTAATTGGTGAATTATTTAATAGGTTAATGGATCAACCCGCCTGCTGGTGTGCAGGTATACCAATGAATTAAAGGAGAAGGAAGAACCTGCAAGTTTTACTAATCTGCCACCTGCTGAACCTTGTAGGTTTATGTTTATCAATAAAGGGCTCTTCTTAAAATTTCTACCAGCCACAGACGGGAGGAAAAAGAGTACCTTTTGATATATGATTAAGTCATTATCTTTGCTGTAAATTCATCATACCATCAGAAAACAGCATGAAAATAGACTTTTTTAAATACCAAGGTACAGGCAATGATTTTATCATGATTGATGACCGTGCCAATAAGCTCGAATTTTCAGATAGAGAAATTCAGCAGCTTTGTGACCGTCGTTTTGGGATTGGTGCAGATGGATTAATTCTAATTCGAGATCACGTCAACGCCGACTTTGAAATGGTTTACTATAATTCAGATGGTAGTCAAAGTTTTTGTGGAAATGGCAGTAGATGTGCTTTGGCCTTTGCAAAAGAATTGGGTATTTTTCAAACGCAAGCTTCGTTCATTGCTATCGATGGTATGCACGTTGGGAAGGCCAACAAGGAGACATACGCAACAAAAATGGGCGATGTGTCTGTAGTGGAATCAATAAATGGAGATTATTTTGTGCAGACCGGCTCCCCACATTACATCCGTTGGGAAAATGATTTGGATCAATTGGAAATTATTACAGCTGCACATGAAATCCGCTATAGCGATCGGTTTAAGCAAGAAGGAACTAACGTAAACTTTGTGCAAGATTTACCTAATGGTCAGTTACGAGTTAGAACATATGAGCGAGGTGTAGAAGACGAAACCTTATCTTGCGGAACAGGTGTTACTGCCGTTGCCATTGCGAATGCAATAAAAAAAGACGCATCAGTAAAAGAAACCCGATTAAAAGTACAAGGCGGCGAGTTAACCATTTCGTTTGATCGCGATGAAAATACATTTACCAATATTTGGTTGGTTGGACCTGCAAAATTTGTCTTTTCAGGAACCATTGATTCGGTGTTATAACCATTTCCACGTTAATAAATCTTCCAAAAAAATAATGATAGGCGACACTTAAATTTTATCTTTGCCCGATGCTAGAAAAAATTATTATCGTTGACTTTGGCTCTCAATACACGCAGTTGATCGCTCGTAGAGTAAGAGAGTTGAATGTATATTGTGAAATTCATCCTTTCAACAGTGATCTGAAGTTGGATGATTCAGTTAAAGCCGTTATTCTCTCAGGAAGCCCATTTTCTGTACGAGATGAGAATGCCCCACAAATAGATTTGAGTAACATCAAAGGTAAAATGCCTTTGTTGGGTGTCTGTTACGGAGCGCAGTATATGGCGCAGCATTTTGGTGGTCAGGTGTTACCATCAGAAACTAGAGAGTATGGGCGTGCTAACTTATCCTACGTTAGTCAGTCGAATCCTTTTATGAAAGGGATTTCTGACAATAGCCAAGTATGGATGTCTCACGGAGATACCATTAAGCAAGTCGCTGATGATTTTGAAATAGTAGCGTCTACAGAAGATGTAAAGGTCGCTGCTTACCATATAAAAGGTGAGGATACGTACGGAATTCAATTTCACCCAGAAGTATATCACTCTACCGAAGGGTTAGAGTTACTAAAGAATTTCATTGTTACCGTTGCGGGTTGTTCTCAAAATTGGACTGCTTCTTCCTTTGCTGAAACTACCATTGCTGATCTCAAAGAAAAGATTGGTGACGATAAAGTGGTGCTAGGCTTGTCAGGTGGAGTGGATTCATCTGTTGCGGCCATGCTCTTGAAAGAAGCGATTGGTGATAATTTATATTGCATTTTTGTTGATAATGGATTGCTGCGAAAGAATGAGTTTGAGCAAGTGCTGGAGCAATACAAGGATTTAGGGCTGAACATAAAAGGAGTAGATGCAAAATCTCGTTTTTACGAAGCACTATCAGGTGAATCAGATCCAGAGAAAAAACGAAAAGCCATTGGTCGTGTATTTATCGAAGTTTTCGATGACGAAGCCAATGAGTTAACCGACATTACATGGTTAGCACAAGGAACGATTTATCCAGATGTAATTGAGTCAGTTTCTGCTACCGGTGGGCCTTCAGCGACCATTAAAAGTCATCATAATGTGGGTGGATTGCCTGACTTTATGAAATTAAAAATAGTAGAGCCACTACGGTTGTTATTTAAAGACGAAGTTCGCCGAGTAGGAAAAGCTTTAGGGTTGCCTGATAACTTATTGGGTCGTCATCCATTTCCGGGGCCAGGGCTTGCTATTCGTATCTTGGGCGACATTACGCCAGAAAAGGTACGCCTTTTGCAAGAAGCAGATGCAGTATTCATTGATGGACTAAAAAAAGCAGGACTTTACGATAGTGTATGGCAAGCAGGAGTTATTTTGTTGCCGGTACAATCAGTAGGCGTAATGGGCGATGAGCGAACGTATGAAAATGCTGTAGCACTGCGAGCAGTAGAATCTACTGATGGTATGACGGCTGATTGGGTTCACTTACCGTATGAGTTTTTAGCGAAAACATCCAATGAGATTATTAATAAAGTGAAAGGGGTAAACAGAGTCGTGTATGATATCAGCTCTAAGCCACCTGCAACGATAGAATGGGAATAACCATGGAATTAAGAAATAGAATTGTCTTTGTTTTCTTTTTCGGATTGCTTTTAGGGCTGCCATCGATGCTGAATGCACAAGACGGCACACCCAATTTGGAGATCCATAAAGTGAATGGGAAAGATTACTACATTCATACCATTGAGGCCGGAAATACCTTGTATGCCGTCTCTAGAATGTATGCGATTCCGATTAAGGATCTGTTAAAAGCAAATCCAAGTGCAGCGAATGGCTATGCCATTGGTGACCGAATTATGATCCCGCTGAAAGAAGTAAAACGAAAAGATTTTTCTCAATCAGTTGAGGTTGATGGTAATTACTTGATCCATAAAGTTGAAAAGAAAAATACACTCTATGCGATAAGTAAGGAGTACGATGTAGATCAAAAGGACATCATTGCTGAAAATCCTGAAATAGCAACTGAGGGACTAAAAGAAGGCATGGAAATACGCATTCCGGTGGCTAAAATTAAAAAAACGGAAGAAAAGCAATTGTATCAGCCGGCCCAAGAAAGCAAATGGATGACACATGCTGTGCAGCCCAAAGAAACGGTTTATTCCTTGTCCAAGCAGTATGAAGTAGCCATCGATTCGATTTTAGCGGTGAATAATGGTTTGGTAGGAGGCTTGCGAATTGGAGAACAAATCAATATTCCATTGTTGAAGAAACCCTCAGTAACCATAAAAGAAGATACGCAACGAGTTATCACTGCTGAATTTGACAGTGCCGCAATAAAGCCAACTTATCAGGTTGCTCTACTACTTCCTTTCTTTATAGAACAAAATGAGGAAGCTTTGAAGCTTGAAACTGTTAAAGCAAATGACTTGTATGCTATGTCAGCGTATGCGATAGAGTTTTATGAAGGCGTGCTAGTAGCTTTAGACTCTTTGAAAAAAGAAGGATTGTCGGTGCAGATAAATGTTTATGATACCGGAAATGATACTGCCAAGACAGCTGAAATATTAAAGAAACCAGCATTAAAAACAGCTGATTTAATCATTGGGCCGTTGTACTACAAAAACTTTGTAAAAGTAGCCGATTTCGCTAAAAAGCATGAAATCTACATCGTTTCACCGGTGAAGCAAAGCAACAAGATATTACTAGGGAATGCTTATGTAAGTAAAGTGGCAACGAGTAGCCCGTTGCTCGTGAAACGGCTAGCGCATTTTACATTTGATAACTGGAAAGAGCAAAATGTAGTATTGATTAATCACGAAGGTGAAGAGGACGACCCCAGTATTCAGACGTTTGTAAAGCAATACAAAGAACTGATGTTGGCTAGTGAAGACTCTGTTATGTATGCAGTACCGACAGAGTTGGTCTACGGCGATAAATCATTTAGTAATTTAAAAAATAACCTAAATGAGTTAAAGCAAAACATCATTTATGTGCCTTCAGAAAACCAGGCATTTATTACCAGTCTGATGAATCAATTGTATGATATTCGCGAAGAATATCCCATTACATTGGTTTTTGGAGAAGGCATACAAACGTATGATAATATAGAGATTAATTACCTTCATGCGTTAAATGTACATGTATTGACATCAGAGTTTGTTGATCATGAAAATGTTGGCGTAATTCGCTTTAAAAAGGCATTTCATCAAGTGAATGAGCATTTACCCTCTAAGTATAGTTTCTTGGGTCACGATGTAGCTTATTTCTATTTGAGCTTACTGAATGAATTCGGTGTAAACTACGATGTAATGTTCTTAGGTTACAAAAAGGAATTGCTCATGCTTAACTTCGATTATTTTAAAACTGGTATTGAAAGCGGCTATGAAAACCATAGTGTATTTTTACTAAAGTATGAAGATTATCAATTGAAGAAAGTATTTTAATAGAATCCGAATGATAACAGCAAAGCCATCTCGAAAGAGATGGTTTTTTTTATTCAACTTATTCAACCCGTTATAATTCTTAAATTTAACTCATTATACAATGGTTTGGCGTTGTAGGTAAATTAATAATTGAATGAGAATAATTTATTTAATAGTTCTTTTATTAGGAATCAAATTTTGCCCCCAAGTTACGGGGCAAAATTTGATTCCTAATTATTCTTTTGAGGATACCATGCCACGAACTATTGCGCCACTATATGGACCTACGGAATGGACTTATGCAAATATGGGAAGTCCTGACTACTTCTCTCCATATAACCCTTTAGTTGGTCAGCCAGGAGTTTTTTTTTCAAGGGGAGTTCCTTTGAATGTGGTTGGTTACCAAAATCCTAAGTTTGGTATTGCTTACATGGGTTTAGTAATAGGAGAATATGCTGTATCTTTCAGATTAAGAGAGTACTTGCAAGCTCGCTTTAAAAAAAACCTTAATCAAAGACAGTACCTATTGTCTGCAACTTTATACCAGTTTAGCCGATTCTTGTCAAAAAGCCTCTCGAAATCAATTTGCAGTTCATTTTTCCAAAACAAAAATATACACTACGATACCTAGAGTTTTTAAACTTACTCGGCAAATTATTGTATCTCCTACAGCTTTTATTACAGATGAAATAAATTGGCTAGAATACAAAGGCAGTGTGATGATTTTGAGGTAATAAAAAAAGCGACTAATTCTAAAACTAGTCGCTTTTGTATTTTTATGGAAGTAATGACTATCTCAAATCAATTACCTCTACCTCAGGGTGTTTCGCTGTGTTAAACTTAAACCTCGAATCAGGAATTTCTTTGTTCACTTCAAAAGCAGTAATGGTATAAATGTAGTTTGAACCATCTTTTCCTTTCAACTCTATTTTGTACACTTCATTTTTTACTTTATCTACATAAAGCAAAGCAGAGTGGTAAGGCATTTCATCAGCTGCTTCAGGGAATAATTTTATGAGTTGGTAAACTTTGCCATTTAGCGTAACCTCTCTCTCAAATTTGTACTTAAAACCGTCTTCATAAATGGTTAAAATCTTTGAAGGGTTTAAGCCTTCTTCACCATCTTGTTGCGCAATATCAATTTGTACTTCTTCTGCATCAGGAATGTAGGTCCATTTGGTGGTTCCATCAGAGATTACATTTTGCCCCGCTATGGTCAAGTTGTACATTTCTCCCTTACTCATCATGCTACCTTCTTGCTCCTCGCTAATGTCAGCGGTAGGGTTGTTTAATTCGTACATAAAGCTTGCCGAAACCGTTTTAAACGTTTTGGCTTTGGCGCTTAGTTGATCAAGAATTGCTTTGGCTTTAGCATCTTGCTGTGCCATTAAGCCATTAAGGCTCAAAACAGCCATTCCTAGTATTAATAACTTTTTCATATCCTGTTGTTTCTATTAATTTAATTACATGCTTTCCAAATACTGTTCCAAACTTGTTTCATCTTGAATCAATACTTGTCTCGCCTTGCTTCCTTCAAAAGGCCCAATGATATTTGCGGCCTCCAATTGGTCTATAATTCTACCCGCTCTGTTATAACCGAGCTTTAATCTTCGTTGTAATAATGATGCCGACCCTTGTTGATGTTGTACAATGATTCGTGCGGCATCTTCAAAGAGTGCATCTCTGTCGGCCAAGTCAACCTCTCCGGCATTACTGCTGCTTCCTTCTTCGATGTACTCAGGAAGTAAGAAGGCATCCGGATATGCCCGTTGGTTTCCAATAAATTCCGTCAATAGTTCTACCTCAGGCGTATCGATAAACGCGCACTGTAATCGGATTAAGTCACTACCGTTTGAAAGTAGCATGTCTCCTCGTCCGATTAATTGCTCTGCACCACCGGAATCCAAAATGGTTCTGGAGTCGATTCCTGAAGTTACCCTAAATGCAATTCGAGCTGGGAAGTTGGCTTTAATAGAACCGGTAATGATATTGGTAGAAGGACGCTGCGTGGCAATAATTAGGTGAATACCAATTGCTCTTGCTAGCTGGGCAATTCTAGCAATCGGTTGCTCCACTTCTTTACCCGCCGTCATAATCAAATCAGCAAACTCATCAATCACCACCACGATGTATGGCAAGTATTTGTGGCCTTTTTCAGGACTGAGCTTACGCTTGATAAACTTAGCGTTGTATTCTTTGATGTTTCGTACAAAAGCTGTTTTTAGCAACTCATACCGCGCATCCATCTCAATACACAGGGAGTTGAGCGTATTAATTACCTTTTGGTTGTCGGTAATAATGGCTTCTTCGGTGTCAGGTAATTTTGCTAAGAAGTGGCGTTCTATTTTGTTGAACAACGTCAATTCCACTTTTTTCGGATCGACCAATACAAATTTTAACTGTGCCGGGTGCTTCATATAAAGCAAGGAAGCAAGTACGGCATTTAGCCCAACCGATTTACCTTGTCCTGTAGCACCTGCCATTAGTAAGTGAGGCATTTTGGCTAAGTCAAAAACAAAGGTTTCGTTAGAAATTGTTTTTCCCATCACTACAGGAAGTTCCATTTTGGAGTTTTGGAATTTCTCTGATGCAATCACTGATCGCATCGATACGATGTCAGGGTTTTGGTTGGGAACTTCGATACCGATGGTTCCTTTACCCGGAATCGGCGCGATAATACGAATTCCTAAGGCAGCTAAACTCAGTGCAATATCGTCCTCTAAGTTTTTAATCTTTGAAATACGCACACCCGGAGCTGGAACAATTTCATATAAAGTAACGGTAGGACCTACAGTTGCTTTGATACTATCAATTTTGATGTTGTAGTTTTCTAGCGTTTTTACAATTCGATTTTTATTGGCTTCTAGTTCTTCTTTGTCCACTTTGATAGTGGTACTGCCGTAATCCTTTAAAATATCGATGTTCGGATACGTGTAATGCGGTAAGTCAAGTGTTGGGTCATATTCCCCAAACTCCTTCACACGACTATCCATATCGTCCTCATCTAGTTCGTCCTCTTCTACGGGAGCTTCTATTTCTAAATCTAGCTCTTTCTCTGCTTCTTCCGTTTCTTTGGTGGCTTCATCGATGGTTTTCTCTTCAGGTGCTACCTCAAATGAAAATCCATCACCTGCTTCTTTTTCGTCAGTTTTTTCGACGCTTTCTTCAACAACTGGGTCTAATGCAATGGGCTCTTCTATTGCTTCAGCGATTTTTTCTTCTTGTTTTGGTTTTTGCTCTTCGCTTTTCAGCGTGGGCATTATTTCTTCTTCGCTGTATTCATCTTCTACCTCTAGCTCTTTTTCCGCTGTAGCTTGATTGATCTGGTTGCCAATTGGGTTCAAATCCTCTTCATCTTCTATAGCTTCTTCTTTTGCTGATTGTTTGATTAATCCTACAAATTTTAAGTTGAATGAGATGGTCAGAAATGCCAAGA
>CBFHZL010000024.1:0-25752 GCA_965660325.1 uncultured Acidiluteibacter sp. | reverse complement strand
GTAAGTGTAAAAAATAATGCCATATCCGTTGATCATTTGGAAGTGCTAAATGACGAAGAAATTGCAGTTTTAAAAGACTCGTCAACCATAGCTACACTACTCCCCTCTGCACCATTTTTCTTAAGAGATAATTATCCTCCTGCTAAAAAAATAATAGCTGCAGGGATTCCTGTAGCATTGGCCACAGATTACAACCCTGGCTCTACTCCATCAGGTAAAATGCCATTTGTGCTCTCTTTGGCTTGCATCCACATGAGGATGACACCTGAAGAAGCCATCAATGCTGCAACTGTAAATGGATCGTACGCAATGGAAGTAAATCAAGAGGTTGGGTCGATTACAAAAGGAAAAATAGCCAACTTATTTATCACAAAGCCAATCCCGTCTTATGCATACATGCCGTATGCTTTCGGTTCTAATTTAATTGAAACGGTTATTTTGAATGGAAAAATTCAATAATATGAGGTTTAAACCAATGACTACGTCTGATCTGACAGCCCTAATCGCCTACCGCGATGGAGAAGTAAAGTTGGGTGAGCAGCTACAAACGATTGATTCACTATCAGTAGAGAATCTTAAGCAAGTGGAGGCAAAATTTGTAATTCTAGGGGTTTCAGAAGATGTTGGCCCTCGAGCCAATCACGGTCAAGCAGGAGCTGCATCTGCCTGGGAGGCGTTTCTTCCAAAATTTGCAAACATGCAGTCCAATCGATTCTTAAGTGGTACAAACTGCCTATTGTTGGGAGAGTTATTACTTAATCAAATGGTTGACTCTTCAGATATCGACGAACTAAGGAAATCTACAAAAGCAATTGATGATATTGTAACCAATGTATTGGATATCATTTACAAGGCAGAAAAAATTCCCATCCTTATAGGAGGTGGTCATAACAATTGCTATTCTTTGCTAAAGGCATTAGCTGCTAATACGCCTCAAAAGCATTCAAACTGTATCAACTTAGATCCGCATGCAGATTTCAGAGCACTAGAGGGCAGACATAGTGGAAATGGATTTAGTTACGCTCATGCTGAAGGGTTACTAAAAAACTACGCAATAGTTGGGTTGCACGAAGGGTACAATAGCGAAGCAATGTATCAGCAGCTAAATGATAAACAGGTACATTTTTCCACTTTTGAGTCCATCTTTATCCGAGAAGAAATTTCACTTTCAGCGGCAGTTTCTGAAGCCTTAGCGAAGGTTAATCAATCGGCATACGGTGTTGAGCTTGATTTAGATGCGGTAGAAAATATAGCCTCCAGTGCACAAACCCCCTCTGGAGTGAGTGTTTCTGATGCTAGAAAATACCTTCACCTTTCAGCAAACCATGCAAATGCTGCGTATTTGCATTTATGCGAAGCCGCTCCTGCTCTATCTCCTCGTCCTGATCAAGTAGGAAAACTACTGGCTTACTTGGTGACTGATTTTATAAAATCAAAAAACAGCGAGTCGAAATGAATCAGCTAATCGAATGTGTTCCTAATTTTAGTGAAGGTCAAAACAACGAGGCCATCAAGGTAATAGCACAATCCATTCGGAAGATTAAAGGAGTAAAACTTTTGCACATTGATAGCGGCGCATCGGCCAATAGAACCGTTTACACTTTTGTGGGCAAACCATTAAATGTGTTAGAAGCAGCTTTTCAGGCAGTTAAAACTGGTGCAGAAATGATTGATATGCGCAAACAAAAAGGTACGCACCCGCGCATGGGAGCCTGTGATGTTTGTCCGCTTATTCCCATTAGTGGCATATCCATGGATGATGTAGTGGAACTCTCTAATCAGTTAGCAGAGCGCATAAATCGTGAACTTGGAATACCTATTTACTTGTATGAAAATAGTGCAAAGAAGCCTGAAAGAAAAGCTCTAGCAGCCATCAGGAAAGGAGAATATGAAGGCTTAGAAAATAAAATGAAACTACCGCATTGGCAACCAGATTTTGGAACTGATTTTAATCCCCAATCTGGAGCTACCATTTTAGGTGCTCGAAACTTTCTTATCGCATACAACTTTAATCTAACTACTAAAGATGTGAGTGTAGCTAAGCGAATAGCAGAAAAGATTCGAGAAAGTGGCTATAAACAACTACTAAAAGATGGAACACGAAAGCACGTTTCAGGCATATTTAAAGACGTAAAGGCAATTGGATGGTACATTGCAGATTTTGGCATTGCACAAGTATCTTGTAACTTCTCTAACTATCATGAAACAAATATTCACGAAGTGTTTGAAGTTATTGAACAACTAGCAAAAAAAGAAGGTGTAAGCATTTCAGGCAGCGAACTTATTGGATTAATACCGTTGGGAGCACTACTTGAAGCGGGAATGCACTTTGACACGATAGAAACCGATGAAAAGAAATTAATAGATATTGCTGTCAATCGTCTTGGGTTATCGGATTTAAATGATTTTACACCTAAAAATCGAATTATCGATTACATGGTATAAATTATTGATATTTTTAGGGAATAAAATCCTAAAATGAGCCAGACCACTCCTACTCGTACATTACTCTCTCGACTGATTTATTTCTTTCCGGTTCAGCTGATTTTAGTTCACTTCAAAAAATCACAGCAACTACTTATTTTTTGGGTTTTTCTATTCTTAATTGTTTCAGGGAATTTTGGGGATAAGTATGGCATTCGTTACCTTTTTTTAGATCCTGAATATTTAGGGGAAGTCAACTTTTTGAGTTATTTAATCGTAGGTTTTGCTTTCGGTGGCTTTGTCATGGCATTTAATATTGCTAGTTACGTCAATAATGGGTTTCGCTTTCCATTTTTGGCTACACAAGAGCGACCTTTCTTTAAGTATTGTGTCAATAACTCGTTAATTCCTATATTATTTGGGTTATATTATAGTTGGCTTATTATTGATTTAAAGCTTGATGCGGGTGCCGAACAAGCTTTGGAAGTAATTTTTGATTTATTGGGTTTATATATAGGGTATGCAATTATCATTATATTATCTATGACCTACTTCATCAATACCAATAAGGATATTTTCAAGTTATTTGGAATTAGTCATAAAGAAGACGATGGATTTGTGCGCCTAACCTCACACAAACAACACAAAGAGTGGTTTACTGATACCTTTAATAATAAAGCGTGGCATGTAGAAACCTACTTATCACAGCCCTTCAAGTTAAAGCTCGTCCGCGATTTTTCACACTACAACAAAGAGCAATTAAATCAAGTCTTCAAACAAAATAACCTCAATGCCTCTATTTTCGAGGTAGCTAGTATCATTTCCATTCTTTTACTAGGTTTTTTAAGAGAGTTTGACACTTTTGTCATTCCTGCCGGTGCAAGTTTATTGTTGCTGTTTACCATTTTAGTTATGTTGGCTTCTGCCATACGGTCCTGGCTTTATGGATGGACATTTGTCGTATTTTTAGGAATGTTCTTAATTATTAATACACTATCCCAATTTGATGTATTTACCTACACCAACAAAGCTTATGGTTTAGACTATGAAGGACAAAAAGCAGTTTATGCTCCTGCCATAGCTAAGGCTGAAAAAATTAAAGCGGATTCCCTTTATCATATAGGAATCTTGAATCGATGGAAAAGTAAAAATGCTATTGGAGATAAGAAACCAAAGTTAATTTTGCTGAATGTTAGCGGTGGAGGATCTCGTGCAAGTATGTGGGCATTTAAAGTAATGCAGCATTTAGATAGTGTAACGAATGGAGCAAGCAGCGAACAAATACATTTAATCACAGGCTCTTCGGGTGGTATGATTGGAGCAGCATACTTTCGAGAACTACTTCATCAGCGACAAGAAAATCCTTCATTCAAACCGTCCAGAAAGATCTACAATTATGACCTTGGAAAAGATCTTTTAAATCCCATAGTATTTAGCATAGCGGTAAATGATTTCTTTATTCGCTTTCAAAAATTCGAATATGATGATGAATTGTATTGGAAAGACCGGGGTTATGCGTTTGAAAAGCAATTAAATAAAAACACAAGAAGTTTATTGGATAAGCCCATGGGAGCCTATCGGGTTAAAGAATTGAAATCTCAACTTCCATTAATGATTCTCTCCCCTGCGATTATAAATGATGGAAAAGTTTTGCTAACAGCCAACCACCCGTTAAGCTTTATGTGCCAGCAACGAACGAATAATGGTGTTCAGTTAAATGAGTTTGTAGAGTTTCGGAAACTATTAAAGGACAAGCAACCACTTAATACTCGTTTTATAAGCGCATTACGCATGAGTGCAACTTTTCCTTACATCATGCCAACGGTTACGCTACCAACGACTCCAAGTTTAGAAATTATCGACGCGGGACTAAGAGATAACTATGGGGTAAAAACAAGCTTACAATATCTTTTTCAATTTAAGGAATGGATCGAAGCCAACACTTCAGGTGCAGTAGTGGTGCAAGTTAGGTATGGAAAGGCTCAAGCTCAAATAAAGGCTAAGGAAAATGCAAATTCGATTTTGCAAAACCTAACTGCTCCTTTTGGCAGTATTTATGGAAATCTGTTTAATATTCAAGACTATAATAACCATGCATCTTTTAGCTATGCGGCAGGATGGTTAAATAGTCCGATAGAAATCGTTGATTTTGTACTTAATTCTGAAGAAGAAAAACCGATATCCTTAAGTTGGCACCTGACCAAACGAGAACGAGAAAAAGTAATACAATCCATTTATAAGGAGAACAACCAAAAAGCTACTCAGAAAGTAGTAGATTTGATACACTAACCAAACAACCATGAAAAAAGTAACACCATTTATCATTGCTACTATCGCACTTTTAGCAATAGGCTGTAAAAAAGACGCACCTACTGAAAGTGAAGCAGTCAAAGAGTTAGAAGTAAAGCTTACTGCTACTGAAGCACAATTGATTAACGTAAGTGCAGAACTTGCTCGCTGCAAAGGGGCTGATGAAATCGAAAAAGTAGACAGTACACAATTCGATCAACCCAAAGAAGATTAGACAACAACTGGTTCATTTAAATACCGAATCGCCTCTATAAGCGACTCGGTAGTTTTGAACTTATCTAGATCTTCTCTCGAGAAGAGTACACGCAAGTGATCATCCTCCTCTTTCACCACTACAGGATAATTATAGGATGTACGATACCTCTCCTCAAAATCATCAATATGATGGAAGTCAATCTTCTGCTTTGTTTCGTCTAAAAAACTAATCCAAGCTTCCTTCTCCTTTTTTGTGCCATTTGTTAAGCGGCTGAGAGTACAAGGGTAGGTTTTAGGGCTTAGTAGTTTATGAAAGAAGTCAACGGAAGAGTTAAAAATGCCATTCTTGGCATTATAAACGAAAATTAATTTCATTAATTTTTAGGAAACGTTTTCTTGTATAATTCTATGCTCTCATCAATAATCTTAAATGCATCTTCTCTTCCTAAGAAATCATCCACGATTACTTCTTTGTTTTCTAATTTTTTATAGTCTTCAAAGAATCGTTTTATTTCTTTTAAAGTATGAGGAGGTAATTCACTAATATCATTGATGTGGTTTACTGACATATCGTTATCAGCAACTGCAATAATTTTGTCATCTGCTTCACCGTTATCAATCATACGCATAACACCAACTACTTTTGCATTTAACAAACACATTGGAGGTACATCAATTGAAGTGATCACCATAATATCTAATGGGTCATTATCATCACAATACGTTTGGGGTATAAAACCATAGTTAGCGGGATAATGTACAGAAGAAAACAATACTCTGTCTAACATTATTAAACCACTATCCTTATGTAACTCAAATTTACCTTTACTGCCTTTTGAAATTTCAATACAGGCGTTTACTACTCTAGGTATATCGTCTCCAGGAACTATATCATGCCAAGGATTCTTCATATTTTCAGTTTAAAAAATTCAAATTTAGGGGTACAAAAATACACATAAATACCTCCTTACAACGCCAAATTGTTAGGATTCAATCTAAACTTTTTAACAACTGAATTTTAATTACTTTGAAGAATTACTTGAAGCAATTCAAGTCCTTTGTAGTAATGAAAGTAAAATTTGATGAAAATTAATCTTCATCGATTAATTCAATTCGGCCAATTACTTTAAGCTCGGATCGCCTATTTATCGCCCTACCATCGGGGTTGTCTGAGCCATCTTCAAATTGATTGGCTACTAATGGTTTAGACTCTCCATAACCTTTAGCAGTCAAACGCTGTTTGTCAACACCGCTTTTAATCAGATACTTCACAATACTTTCTGCTCTGCGCTGAGATAGATTTACATTATAAGCTTCAGTGCCTTTATTATCGGTATGCGCTCCAACTTCAACGACCAAAGTGGGATTTTGAATCAATAATGGAAGTAAAAAAGAATCTAATTTTAATCTTGCCTCTTCTGCAAGGTCTACTTGATTAAACTCAAAATTAATGTCTTTAATAATGATGGGTTCGTCATTTATTTCACTTAGAAGTGGAGACCAATCAATTGATTGCCTAACTGAACTATTGGACAAATTAATTAGCTTTTGATCGGATAAATAACCATCAGAGCTAGTAGATACTTCGTATTTCTTTCCAGGTAATAATCGCGTCTCGTAGTTTCCATTTGACTTCACTAACACACGCTTTACAAAAAGCTTTTCTCCGTCATTGTTTACAATAAACACCTCTACAAATATCGGTTTATCAGACTTACCTTCTACTGAAATCGTACCTTGGAGCAAGGTGTAAGCGCTATCAATTTTTGTAAACTCGTACAAATCATCGCAACAGGTATTGGTTCCATCTGCGGCACCACCGCTTCGGTTGCTTGTAAAAAAGCCATCTACTCCACTCTCACTCGGACTGTAAAACAAATCGTCAGCAGAAGAATTAATTGGCGCTCCAATATTAATAGGTTCCTCCCATTTTCCTTTATAGCCTTGAGTTGAAAATAAATCAAAACCACCTAAACCCGGATGCCCTTCAGAACTAAAAAATAGTTGGGCGCTTTCCATATCATAAAATGGAGACAACTCATCTTTTTTTGTATTGAGTTTCATTCCGGCGTTTCGAGCTGTTCTGTAGGATCGTTTAATAATGTAATAGGTTGAATAATAAATATCTTTGCCACCTTTTCCGTCGGGTCTATCACTTACAAAATACAACATTTCTCGATCAGCCTTTGATCCAGGGGCAAAAGTAGGCTGTGTATTGGATGTTCCCTTAGCATTGACCTCCTCAGGCAACTTTGTTGGACGAACCCAGTCATTACCTTGCTTTGTAAGCTCATAGAGTTGACAAACCATTTCTTCGTTAATATTTAACTGACAGGCAGAAACAATCAATCGGTCTCTATTTGGTGAGAAGCAAGCGCTAGAAATATCAAAATCATTGAAAAAGGGATGTATCAAATAAGGTCCTTGATAAACCCACTTGCCTTGTTTCTTTTTGGCAAGATGAAACCTTCGCTTTGGAAAGGTAGCATTACCATCATTCACGATAGAAAGCATGGTATCAGAGCGCAAAGAAGTATAAATAAGAGTAGTAGAGTTAATCAATAACGGACTTTGTTCGATGTACACTCTATTTACTCCTCCATCTAGTCGATTAACAACATAACGTGGTTTCTGAAGCAGCAAGGTATCTGCAGTTTCTGCACTTTCTATGCGATCTTTTGCCAATCGCCTATAATAATTATCATCTTTCTCTCCACGATACGATTTCCTAAATGTGGTAAATGTGTTTATAGCAGATTGGTATTCACCTAATCGAATTTCCATTTCTCCTTTATAGAAAGGTGCTAATGGGAACTTAGCTTCATCGAGTTCATCGAAAAATCGGTAAGCTTTTTTATAATTCCTGTTCTGGCTGTAAAATTTCGCTAGGTCGTACTTCGCCTTTTGATCCTTGGGCTTTCGCTTGATATATTCCTCTAAATATAACAGTCCATTTACATAATCTCCATTTCGCTCAGCAGCTTTTGCATATCGTTTTAAACTACCTGTTGATTTTGATTTAAGCATACTCTGTGCTTGCAGAGTAGTTAGTAATAGCGATACAATAAAGTAAAATAGCAGCTTATAAGCGTTCACAAGGCAGTTGTTTAAAAGGTAAAATACTAGAAGCTCCTTTCCAGATAACTCCAAACTCCAATGCTCCACGATAGTTGGCTACCTGGCGAAGTGTAGAAAAGGTAAAGTCGTAACTTACTCCAAGCTCTAAGTGCTTAAAACCTACACCTGCTTTTGCAATAATCGCATCTACATTTCGATTGAATCCTGCACGAGTAGATAATCCTCCGACAACATATTCAATATTCTGAGGTTGATTAATCAGTTGGTAATTTACTTCAGACCCAATTAACATTTGAGATGCTTTTGAAATGAAACTGTAAATTAAATATGGCTCAAATGATAGTCTATTATTGAACGTGTATTCAGCAAACAACTGATAATTATAAAAAGGGGTTCGTTTATTATCTTCCGCAAATAAGGATTCGTTGGGTTGGTTTATGTGATAATTAGAAACACCAACTCCGGCCTTTAATCGATTATTAATGGTGTATATGGCAGTTATTCCAAGTGTAATGTCAAAATAGGAAGAGGTTTGGGCTGAAACGGATTCCGCATTATCAAAAGTGGAATTAAATCCCCCTTGTGTTCGATCATATTGCTCAGGAAAGGTGAGCTTATTCAAGTCAATTTGCTTCGTTACAAACATACCACTAGCTCCTCCTCGTAAAACGAGTTGTCCAATACTCCGTTCATATGCTGATGATATTCCTGCAGCAAAGTTGGTCAGATTACCATCTCCACTTTGATCATATAAAACTACTCCTCCTACACCCAAATTTTGACCAAGAACCACGAACTTTTTATCAAACCCTAAGCTATTGGTAATAAATGGAGTTCCTAAGCTTCTCCATTGGCTGCGGTAATTACCCATAACTCTCCAGTCTGAGTCACCTTCTGCTGTTAATGATGGATTAAGTAATAACGGATTCATAAACGGTTGAGATAGGTGAATATCTTGGGCAATGGACCGATTGCAGAAAACAACAGCAAATAGGCAAACCTTAAGCACTAATAGGCTATGCCGTAATGCTGTCAATCTTATTCGTCTCAACCACTGAATCATATCCTAAAAGTAGTGAATTTAAACCTGTAACAAAAGCTACTCATTAGTTTTAGACGTCTTAAAATGAATTTAGGATGGATGCGATCAAGAAAAAATTGGCTTCTAAAAAATTACTACTATATGGTTTCAATCAAACAATTCTACTAAAATATAGTTAAGTATAACTGATACTTTACCATATTGTAGTCCAATTAAAATTCAAAATATTTTTGCTTTATTGCCGGACAAAAATAATTTTTACATCAACTAAACAATAATGATATTGCAACTAATTAATCTGATATTTTTAATTTCTTCTACCATGGCAATCAATCTGTCTACTTCTAATTGGAAAATTGTAAATGATACCGTTATGGGCGGTAGATCTGCATCAACAATTACTACAGCAGTCGATGGGGGATTGCACTTCTCAGGAAAAGTATCATTAGAGAATAATGGTGGGTTTTGTATGGTAAAGTCAGTTTTATCTCAACCTGTAAATAAAGAGGCAACCACCTGCACAATAACTGTAGTCGGCGATGGAAAAACATATCAATTTAGACTAAAACCAAGTAGTAGTGATAGAGAAAGTTATGTGATGAATTTCACTACCGACAAGACTGAACAAACGTTCACCTTTGACATCGCTGACTTTAAGCCCTATTTCAGAGGTCGCAGCTTAAATTTACCCCCAATTACAAATGAAAAAATTGAAGAAATTGCCTTTTTAATCGGAAACAAAAAAGAGGAATCATTTAATTTAATTATCAAAAATGTAGTTTTCGAATAAGAGGTTTATTACATTTTTCTTTCATTAGCTAAAATGACCTCACGTATGATTATCATGCTTTTTTTGAATACTTTTAGGTACTCAAAAAAGCAAACTATGTTTAAGAATTCATTTCCACTTTTTATTAGCTTACTGATTTTTTCGGCTGCATTAATCAGTTGTAATAATCATAAAGTAGAACGGTATACCTTCGTCGATGCACCAATTGCAGCAGATATACCGACTCATTTTACACTGCAGGAAAGTGAAAAGATGATTGGTATCGAAGAAGAAAAAATGGATGATGTCAAATACAGTGTTCTTATCAGTTCTTTATACGACCTAAAAAGAGGAGATCAGCAACTTGATATTTTTAAGAACAAAAACAGCAAGTTTCACTATTTACTTTTCTTAAACACGCTGGGGGCTCCGGTTTTTAATGATCAAACGTTTAATAAGTTAAAAAATGCACAAGCTTATCAATACGATTTGGTAATGGAGGCAGACACTTCTATAACTATCGAAATGGTGGATAGCAAACTTGAAACATTTGACGACAAGAGCTTAGTTAAAATGAAGCATAAATTCTTTCTTTCGGATAAGAATGAAGTATTCTACAAAACGGTTTTCTTTTTAAATATATCTGGAAAAACCATCATTGCTCATGAGCTTAACAACCTTGAATTGGACAGCGAATCTATACTTCGCTCAATTTCGATTACAGAATAAAGAATGCTGACGGAGGAAGATATAAAAAATGCGTTAGGTACTTTATTTAGAGATAAAAATCAAAAACATCGCATAGTAAACCAACTGAATAACAATCATCAAGAATTTGAAAAGTTTTTTGAGTTTTCTATTAGTAGCGATGAACCACTAGCATGGAGAGCTGCATGGCTTATTCGTGATTGCCTTGCAAAAAACGATAAGCGATTAATGGACAAAGGCTTATTAATTACAAAAGCTTTAAAAGGAAAGGCAGATGGACATCAACGAGAATTACTAAAAAATATAGAATTCATACCGCTCAATGAGGACTTTGAAGGTTACCTATTTGATGCCTGCATGACCATATGGGAAACATTAGCTAGCATCCCTTCAACTCGAATGACTGCATTTAAAACCATGTTGAGGATAGCTGAAAAGTATCCTGATTTAAAGCAAGACTTAAAGTTATTGACGGAACCGCATTATATAGAAAATCTAACCCCAGGAATTGCGGCTACACTTCGTAGAGAATTAAAGAAACTTTGATTAGTCGGTTAGGTCTGCAATCATGACTAGCCCATGAATATCAAGAAGTTTTATTCTCTTTCCTTCTAAGCTAATAAGTTTATTTTTTTTCAAATCACCTAAAAGTCTGATTAATGATTCTGTGGCTGTACCCACCATATTGGCAATCTCTTCTCGGGTTAACTTCACATCAATACAATCATCCTCATCTAACCCAAATGTTTCTTTGAGCCAAAGCAGCATTTCAGCTAATCGCTGGCGAGTAGTTTTCTGAGCCATATCAGTGATTAAGCGCGATGCTTCATCCCAATTTTTAGCAGTTAATTCTAATAATTTTAAACTAAAGTTTGGTTCTTGTCTGATTAATTCAAAAAACTGATCAGCGGGAATAAAACATACTGCAGAATCTTCTAAAGCAATAGCAGAAGAACTTAACTGTCTTTTGCTCAACATGGAATTATATCCCATGATATCACCGGCTTTAGCAAACCGAACGATTTGCTCTTTACCCGTTTGTCCAGTTCGGATCAATTTGATTTTTCCTTTATTGACGCAATACAAACCTCGAGAGTAGCCACCTTCGTTAAATATCTTCTCCCCTTTTGCATAGAAATCACACCCTTTTTCCTCATCTAGATTAATGAGTTGTTCACTATTTAAACTACAAAATACAGACTGATGTCTGGCATTACATTTGGAGCAACTTGGTACATCTATTTTTTCGCTCATAGGGTATGCAGATATATGACAAATATCATACTTTAGAAGTAAAAATAAAAGCAATTTTGCTCCTTTAACATTTGAATTATAAACAATAAATGAATCAACACCCTACCTGCTATCATTGCGGAGAACCTTGCCAAGACGAGATCTTGGAGTTTGACAACAACCTATTTTGCTGCAATGGTTGCCAAACGGTTTATGAGTTGTTGAATCAAAATGACTTATGTGATTATTATCGTTTAGAGCAAATGCCAGGCATTTCGCCAAAAGTAGCCAAGCAAAACAAATTTGCGTACCTCGAGAATGAAACGATTCAAGAGCAGTTACTTGATTTTCAAGATGACAGTGTCAGTAAAGTTCAACTATATCTGCCCCAAATACATTGTAGCTCTTGCTTGTGGTTATTAGAAAATTTATACAAGTTAGAGCCTAGCATCACCCAGAGTCGCGTGAACTTTCTAAAAAAAGAAGCCTCATTTACCTTTTTAAACCAAGACTTGAGCCTACGATCGTTGGTTGAATTATTAGCAAGCTTAGGGTACGAGCCTGAAATCAACCTCGATCAAACGGAAAAGAAACAACGTTCGATTAGCCGGCGATTAGTATACCAAGTAGGGCTTGCAGGCTTTGCCTTTGGTAACATTATGCTGCTGAGCTTGCCAGAGTATTTTGGACTTGACCTAGAAAGCTATGAAGCCTTTGCCATATGGTTTGGCTACTTGAACTTAATCATTGCTACACCTGTAGCTTTTTATAGCGGTGCGGATTATTTTAAGTCTGCATGGATTAGCTTAAAGAAAAAGCGATTAAACATTGATGTGCCTATTGCTCTGGGTATATTAGTTTTGTATGCCAGAAGTGGCTATGAAGTCATTTCGCAAACTGGAGCAGGTTATTTCGATAGCCTTTGTGGCTTACTCTTTTTCCTGCTGTTGGGTCGAATTTTTCAAGAAAAGACCTATCATCGGTTGTCCTTTGAGCGTGATTTCAAGTCGTACTTCCCTATTTCCGTAACCAAAATAAGCGAAGGAAATGAAACATCAATTCCTGTTAATACGATTGTAAAAGGGGACCGATTATTGATTCATCATGGCGAGCTAATTCCTGTAGATGCAATTCTACTAAAAGGCGATGGTAGAATTGATAACAGTTTTGCTACAGGAGAATCTAAGCCCATAAAAAAAGAATCCGGAGACCGCATTTATGCCGGTGGAAAACAACAAGGTGGTGCTATCGAAATAGAAGCTATTAAACCACTATCCCAAAGTAAATTGACCGGCTTGTGGAACGACCAATTTACGCAGGAAGAAGATGCTACCCACTTTTCTAAAATTACCGATCGCATTAGTCAATGGTTTACCCCTATCATTTTATTCATTGCCATAGCCGCAGGAGCCTATCAATGGGCGAATGGAGTTACCGCAGTGGTACAAGTAGTTTCAGCCGTGCTCATCGTTGCATGCCCTTGTGCACTTGCCTTAGCAGCTCCCTTCACCTTCGGACATGCCAGCCGATGGTTGGGTAGAAAGAACTGCTATTTAAGAAATGCTGCAGTAGTGGAAAATATGGCAGATATCAACCACATTGTATTTGATAAAACTGGAACTTTAACTTACAGTAAAAATCAATCCATAGAATACGCAGGAAACCAATTGTCAGCTGACCATCAAGCTGCGATCAAATCGATTTTCAGACAATCCAATCATCCACTAAGCCGAGTGCTGTATGAGTACCTAACTGGCGGCACCCCCTCTGAAATGAGCAATTTTGAAGAATTACCCGGTAAGGGTCTGCAAGGCCACATAGGTGATCATTCCTACCAACTGGGCTCTGCTAAATGGCTAAATGCTAATGTAAGTAACCAAGAAGATACCACCGTGGTTATAGCCATAGATCAAGAAGTAGTCGGCTACTACACCATTAAAAACGACTACCGAGCAGGATTAAAACCACTGCTAAATAATTTGAGCCAACAGATGAAACTATCACTACTTTCAGGCGATAATGACAACCAAAGGAGCGCACTCTCTTCCTACTTTCCTGCCGGCAGCCAAATGGAGTTTAACCAACAGCCTCAAGATAAAATGCATGCTGTAGAACAATTACAACAGCAGGGAGCACAAGTGATGATGGTTGGAGACGGACTAAACGATGCAGGAGCACTAAAGAAAAGTGATGTTGGAGTTTCTTTAGCAGAAGATGTCAATGCCTTCTCTCCTGCATGCGATATGATTTTGGCAGCAGAACAGTTCAATCAGTTAGATCGATTTATTGCATTTGCCCAATCGTGTAAACAAATTGTAAAGATGAGTTTTGTCATTAGCTTTCTGTACAACAGTGTAGGCTTATTTTTAGCCGTTCAAGGACTGTTATCTCCTGTTGCCGCTGCTATTCTTATGCCAGTGAGTTCTATCAGTGTAGTCGGATTCTCTACCCTAGCTACGTGGATAGCAAGTAAAAAAATACAATAGCTTCTCGGTTATTCTCATGCATCTTTATCGCAAGTTTGTTTGGACAAGGATTAATCATGACAACCACAAACCAGATTATTACATCGTCAATTAGGTAAAATGCGTTGCCTAACTTTTCGGTATATTTACAGTTAAACTCTTTAAAGCACCGCTGTATGGCCATTTACAACAAAATCAAATGGGTACTTGGAATCCTCATTGTATTCGTAATTATCGTTTGTACCAATATTATTGATCGGAATAACTTTGTTCGAGTAAAGGACTCCGTCGTTACCATCTATGAAGATCGACTAATTGCGCACGATTTAATTGTAGAACTACTGATTAAAGTACAAGACAAAGAGCTTGCTTATGTTACCAGAGATACGAGTTTTTTTGAATCAAGAAATAAAGAAATTAATACACAGATTAGCTCACTAATAGAGCAGTACGAACAAACGAAGCTGACTCAGGAAGAACTGGAATATTTTGAGCAATTAAAGTTCCATCTTTTGGAACTATTTAATAATGAGGAAGTCCCCTATCCTACTTACACTTCTTCAACGATTCAAGAAATTAAAACCAACCTCAACAACTTGTCTAAAATACAACTAGACGAGGGCAGCCGACAGATGACCATTAGTAAACGGGCTATCAATACGGTAGAATTATTTACGGAAATTGAAATCTACTTACTCGCTTTCCTTGCTATTGTCATTCAGGTTATTGTGATGTATAATCCCAAGAAGAAAAGTTGATTGAGGGCTGTTTTCTTTAACATAATCCCAAAGGGATCTAATACAATCTCATAGGATAAAATCCAATGGTATATAATGCAATTAAGTTAAGCCCTGAAAGGGTAATATATTCAGTAGTAGATGTTTCTTATCCCATACTTTCCATCGTCTTTTCAGGGCTTTCTTTGCGGTAGATGTATTCGAAAGTTGTTCGTACTTCCTTTAACTAATCCGTCCTATCGGGCCACTGTTCGACGATCATGTAAAAGCAATTGAACTTTTAGTCTTTAGTTACTATTCATTTCGTTCAAAAAAATCACCCTGACCCTAATAAGCAAAAAGTGCGTAAGAAAAGACAGTTAGGCAAACAATAGTTAAGAGTAAACTATTAAGGGAGTAGGTATTAGGTGAACCGAAGGTAAGCCTAAAATTGATACCGTTTACCATTCGTTGGCAATAAAGTTCAAAAATAATTTTCAGAAGTACATCCAAATCAATGCAGTAGATATTTTCAAAAATTTACCAAACCTGACAATTATCATTTTAATCCCACTCCTACCCGACTAAATTTGGATATAATAATCACTTAAATCCGTTGAACTATGATACCAACCATAAAAACCATCGAAGAATTAAAACACAACATAAACCTAGGCCCAGGATATGGCGGTTATACCGAAATACTAAAAGCCGTTCAAATACCATTTGATCAATGGAAGCCATTGTGTAATTACGCAGAAGACCACTACACGAGAAATTGCCTGAGTTGTTGTGATGAATATGAATTACTATTAATGTGTTGGAATAAAGATCAGCAATCCCCTATTCACAGCTACCAATCACAAGAAAGCTGGTTTAAAGTAATCAAAGGACAATTGACCATCGAATCCTACCGAATTGATGCAGATGGACATTCGGCTACTAAAACAAATTCCATCGTTGTGGAAGAAGGCGAGTATACTTACTTGAACGACAATATGGGATTTCATCGGATTACCAACACAGGCGGTGGGGAAACTTCAAGCCTTCACCTAAATGTAGACCGCATTAAAGAATGGAAAGTGTTTAACCCTGAAGTAAAATCAATAAACAAACAAACCCCATCATACGATAGTATATCAGAAAGTTGCGAACTATAAGTTGTTTTTTGTTGAAACATGATAAATGTCATTTTTTTAAAAGTACCATTGGCGCAACTTTGAACCATAATTTAATCCTATGAGTGTTTTAATCATTTTAATCCTTGCCAGTTTAGCCGTTGCTATCGGTTTTTTAGCAGCCTTTATCTGGTCGGTAAGAGCAGGACAGTATGACGATGACTATACGCCTTCTGTTAGAATGCTCTTTGACGATAAAGTAAATACTAAAACCGAAATCAATCGGGAACAATCAGATAAAAACCATAATCCATGAACACAAACATGCAAACAGAAAAGTTTAGCTATGACAACAACATTGTCCGGCTATTTGGGAACGCAACCATCTTTTGGGGAGCGATCGGAATGTTGGTGGGGCTACTAGTCGCCTTCCAACTTATCTTTCCGGCACTTAATTTTGGTATAGAATATACCTCCTTCGGCCGTATACGACCACTGCACACCAATGCAGTGATATTTGCATTCGTAGGAAATGGCATTTTTGCCGGCGTTTATTATTCGCTACAGCGGTTATTAAAAACCCGTATGTACAGCGATATGCTTAGTAAAATCAACTTCTGGGGTTGGCAAGCTATTATCGTATCGGCAGTTTTAACCTTACCGATGGGATACACTACTTCTAAGGAGTACGCTGAGCTAGAATGGCCAATTGATATTGCTATTGCGTTGATTTGGGTAGTTTTTGGTTGGAACTTATTTGCGACCATTTTAAAAAGAAGAGAGCGTCACTTATACGTAGCCATTTGGTTTTACATCGCTACCTTCGTTACAGTAGCTGTATTGCACATCGTTAACTCATTTGAACTACCAATTAGCTTTATGAAAAGTTACTCTTGGTATGCGGGTGTGCAGGATGCATTGGTGCAATGGTGGTACGGCCACAATGCGGTAGCATTTTTCTTAACGACTCCTTATTTAGGTTTGATGTATTACTTTGTTCCTAAAGCGGCAAATCGTCCGGTATTCTCATACCGACTGTCGATTATTCACTTCTGGGCATTGATCTTCTTATATATTTGGGCAGGTCCTCATCACTTATTATACACCGCTTTACCGGATTGGGCACAGTCATTAGGAGTTGTATTCTCAGTGATGCTAATTGCGCCATCTTGGGGTGGTATGATCAACGGGTTACTAACGCTACGTGGAGCTTGGGATAAAGTAAGAGATAGTGTAGTACTGAAGTTTATGGTAGTAGCTATTACGGCCTACGGTATGTCTACATTCGAAGGTCCAATGTTATCGTTGAAAAATGTTAACGCAATTGCTCACTTTACGGATTGGATCGTTGCACACGTTCACGTAGGAGCTTTGGGATGGAATGGTTTCTTAACCTTTGGTATGTTGTATTTCTTATTCCCTGTATTGTGGAGAACGAAACTATACTCACAAAAAGCGGCTAACTTCCACTTCTGGATCGGAACATTAGGAATTTTATTCTACGCGATTCCATTGTATTGGGCAGGTTTTGCTCAAAGTCAAATGTGGAATGACTTTACCGCTGAAGGTTTCTTAAAGTACCCTAACTTCTTAGAAACAGTAACCAATATTCTACCAATGTATGCTTATAGAGCATTAGGTGGATCACTTTACTACATTGGTGTAATTGTAATGGTTTGGAACTTAATAATGACAGCCAAATCAGGAAGTTTTGTGAAGAACGAAGAAGCTGAAGCACCTGCATTAGCTCCTATTTCAAAAACACATAAGGATGAGCACTGGCATAGACTGCTAGAGCGTAAACCTACCTTGATGTTGATCGGATCTTTAGTGGTTATCTTAATTGGTGGTATTATCGAAATGGTTCCTACATTCTTAGTAAAATCTAACGTTCCTACTATTGAGGCGGTAAAACCTTACACGCCACTTGAGCTACACGGACGAGATATTTACATCCAAGAAGGTTGTGTTAACTGTCATAGCCAGATGATACGTCCATTTAGATCCGAAACAGAGCGTTATGGAGAGTATTCTAAAGCAGGAGAATTTGTTTACGACCACCCATTCCTATGGGGATCAAAACGTACGGGTCCTGATTTAGCACGAGAAGGAAGTAGCAAATTGCGTAAACCAAACTCTTGGCACTTTAAGCACTTGTATGATCCACGTAGTTTATCTGCAGGTTCTATTATGCCAGCTTACCCTTGGTTGCTCGATAATACCTACGATACCACAACTACAGCTGCGAAAATTAATGCGATGATTACGCTTGGTGTACCTTATGATGAGGCTCCTTACGGTGATAATTATGCTGCAAGAGCAAATGCTGATGTTGAAAAACAAGCCAACGAAATTGTGGAAGATATGCGAGAAATTCTTGAAGAAGATGGATTTGAAGTAAGTCCTGACAAAGAAATTATTGCACTAATTGCCTACCTGCAACGATTAGGTAGAGATATCGAAGCAGAACCAACAACTGATTTAACTGATAAAAAATAGATTATGCTAAAGTTTATCAAACATAATATGGATACGATAGCAGGGATAGACATCTTCCCTGTTATCTCCTTCCTCATTTTCTTCATCTTTTTCATAGGGCTATTTGTATGGGTGGCTAAAATGAATAAAACGGAGCTAAGTAGCTTGTCTGCTATGCCACTAAACGATGGAGAACCAACTAACACAAGTCAAACCTCTGAACCACATCAATCATGAAAAAGCAACCAATCAACTATATGATGGCAGCATTAGCCATCTGCCTTTTTCCTGCAGGAGCCTTTGCTGCTGAAACAGTAGCTCCTAGCAGCACCGGTATTTCAGATACTTTCTTATTGACGGTTTTAGTAAGTGTTATCTTACTACTGTTGTTAATTGTTCACGCTATTGGACAAAGTATTCAGAGTATTGGTAAAATTAAAACCAATGAAGAAATCGCAGCCGATAAAAAAACAGAATCAGTAATTAAAACAGTAGCTGTGCTGCTGATGGCCGGCACCTCTATCGGAGCGTATGCCGCAGATGGAGCTACCTCAGCGCCTTTTATTATGAGTGATGTATTGTTTTGGTCATTAATTACTGTAATTGGCTTTTTGGCATTGGTTATTGCCATTCTTTTTAGGTCATTGAAAACCATGATTCGATATAAAAGAGGCGATAACTTTCAAGAAGAAGAAACCTCTGTATTGGATGTTATTGGAAGTAAATTCACAGATAATGTTCCTATTGAGGAAGAAGTTACTGTAATGCTTGATCATGATTATGATGGTATTAAAGAACTTGATAACAACTTACCACCTTGGTGGAAGTATATGTTTTATGCAACAATAGTATTTGCTTTTATCTACATTATCCGCTTTCATATTACCGGTGGTGGAGAATTACAACTTGAAGAGTATAACAATGAAATGCTAGCAGCTACAGAAGCTAAGGCAGAAGCATTAGAAAGTGGCGGCGAACAGATTACTGAAGATAATGTAACCCTTCTTGTAGATTTAGATGCGATCAATGCAGGTGCAAACATTTATAAAGGAAACTGTGCAACCTGTCATGGTGCATTAGCAGAAGGTATTGTTGGTCCTAATTTAACTGATGAATACTGGATTCATGGTGGTGGAATTAACAATGTATTTAAAGTGATTAAATACGGAGTGCCTGCTAAAGGTATGATTGCTTGGCAAAGCCAGTTTAGCCCTGCACAAATGCAAGAAGTAGCGAGTTATGTTTTGAGCTTGCAAGGTTCTGAGCCTGCCAACGCAAAAGATCCTCAAGGGGAAATTTGGGTAGAAGAAGTACCTGAGCCTTCAGAAGATGCTGCTACTGATTCTACTGCTACAGAAGGCGAAGTACCTACTGATGCAGAAGAAAATGGCACATCAGGTGAAGAAACAGCTGCTTTAGTAGAGTAAGATGAATAACTGCACTGAATTATAGCACAATGAAAGAGAAAGAAGAATACATGGACCAATCATTCCGAGACTCAATCGGAACGATAGATGATGACGGAAAAAGACATTGGATTAGTCCAAAAAAGCCTTCGGGTAAGTATTACAACGCTCGCACATGGGTGAGCGTTGTTTTGCTTCTTTTTCTCTTTTCAGGACCCTTTATTCGTATTGGTGGCCATCCCCTATTGCTGATCAATATCATTGAACGAAAGTTTGTATTGCTAGGTCAAGTTTTTTGGCCACAAGATTTTTACATCTTCGTATTGGTGATGTTGAGTTTTGTCTTGTTTGTCGTGTTGTTTACGGTCGTCTTTGGCCGAATATTTTGCGGATGGGTCTGTCCTCAGACCATTTTTATGGAAATGGTGTTTAGAAAAATAGAGTATCTAATAGACGGTGACTTTAAGCAACAAAAACGATTAAGGGACAGCGAATGGAATAGCCAGAAGATTCGAAAACGAGTACTGAAACACAGTATTTTCTTTTTGATTTCATTTCTAATCTCCAATACCTTTTTAATGTATATCATTGGCTCAGACGAATGGTTAACATTAGTAACTGACTCACCGGCTAACCATATTGTAGGATTAGCTTCTATCCTGGTTTTTACAGGAGTCTTCTACTGGGTATTTAGTTGGTTTAGAGAGCAAGTATGTATCGTGGCTTGTCCTTACGGAAGGTTGCAAGGTGTAATGCTTGATCGTAATTCCATTGTAGTTGCTTATGATTATGTAAGAGGAGAAATGCGTGGTAAATTTAAAAAGAATGAAAACCGCGAAGAAGTAGACAAAGGAGACTGTATCGATTGTAATCAGTGTGTAAATGTATGCCCCACTGGGATAGACATTAGAAATGGTACCCAATTAGAGTGTGTAAACTGTACCGCTTGTATTGATGCTTGCGACCATATGATGGAAAGCGTAGGTTTACCCAAAGGGCTAATTCGATACGATTCAGAAGAAGGAATCGTCAATAAAGAGAAGAAAATTTGGTCTACACGTACCATTGGCTACACCGTAGTACTAACGTTAATTCTTAGTGTTGTTGGATTCTTTTTATTGAGCCGTTCAGAAGTAGAAGCTACCGTATTAAAGGCAACAGGACAAGAATACCAAAAACGACCTGAAGGTAAGGTCAGTAATCTATACAACTATAAGATTATCAACAAGACATATGATAGCATTCCGGCCACTATCCGATTGAAAGGTATGGAAGGTAGCATCGAAATCATTGGAGAGGAAGGTTTAATGATTCCTTCAGAGTCCATTGCAGAAGGTACTTTCTTCCTCATTCTTGATATGGATCAGTTAAATCAACGAAAAACAGACATTGATTTTGAAGTTGTTGATAAAAATGGAATGGTACTAGATGATATGAATACATCATTTTTAGCACCTGTCAAACGTAAATAGATATGAAAATTAATTGGGGAACAAAAATAGCCATCTTCTACAGCAGTTTTGTGCTGTTTATTATTGGTATGGTTATCATGGCTTTTAATCAAAACTACGATTTGGTTACGGAAGATTATTATGCACAAGAGATTGCTTATCAAGGTAGAATTGATCAGCAAACCAAAGCAAATAATCTGAAAGAAAAGGTGCAAATCGCGATTGATAAACAAGAATTAATTATCAAACTACCTGGAGTAGAAGACAAAACTTTTGAAGGTACCATCAACTGCTTTAGACCTTCTGATGAGACCAAAGATTTTAATGTTGCCATTATCGAAGAGAGTGCTCAAAAAATACCTTTATCTAAATTTATTAAAGGGAAGTACTTGTTAAAAATAACTTGGTCGGCTCATGGAGAGTCCTTTTATGATGAAAAAACAATAATAATACCTTAATGGAATTAATCACAGCATTTACTATTGGACTCTTAGGAAGTCTCCACTGCATCGGTATGTGCGGGCCTATTGCCTTTGCATTACCCATGAAGCGCGATAGTTATGCATCTGTGATCTCAGGTAGCTTTTTGTATAATACCGGACGCTTATTCACCTATTTTATTATAGGCTGCTTATTTGGGTTATTGGGTAAAGGGTTTGCTATTGCAGGTTACCAGCAAACATTATCGATAGTTGTAGGTGCAGGAATGATATTAAGCATTTTACTACCTACCGTATTTAAGAATAAAATGAACCACTTACCCGTATTAAGCAGTTCACTGAGTAGAGTAAAAAGTAGTCTTGCGAAAAGATTAGGAAGAACCTCATTTATGAATTTATGGATGATTGGCTTACTGAATGGTCTTTTGCCTTGCGGATTAGTTTATATGGGCGTAGCCGGCTCCTTAGCTACGGCTACTCCATTTGAAGGTGGCTTGTTTATGCTCGCCTTTGGAGCAGGTACTCTGCCCTTGATGATGACAGTAGCTGTACTTGGAAATAGTATTTCTGTAACGGTAAGAAGTAAGGTAAGAAAAGCAATTCCTGTTTTTGTTATCATGATTGGTTGTCTCTTTATTCTTCGGGGATTAAATCTGGGTATCCCCTATGTAAGTCCTCAGATTAATACAGCTGATGCTGTAATAGAATGCCATTAAAACATTGAATGTATGAACTGGAAATCATTAACCAAAAACGAAATTTTAAAACGTGTAGAAGGTGCCTTAGCTGAAAATGGAAATTATGACACAATTCCCATTCTTGGTATTCCAGGTACTTACCTAGACGAAGACGAGTTTTATCGGGATGCTCCTTTTCTGGAAAAAGCCCCATTCTTAAAAACCCTCATTGCTAATCCTAACCACATTGGATGTCATACCATGGGCAATAAAAGCCTTGGTATTTTTAAGGGAACACAAGAAATAGAGCGAGAACTGATAAACTTATGCGCAGAACAAATATTTAAAGGCGAAAAAGATCAGCAAGATGGCTATGTCGCTACAGGCGGAACTGAAGCTAACATGGAGGCCATGTGGATTTACCGAAACTATTACATTAGAGAATACGGTGCCACGACTGATCAGATTGGAGTTCTGTATTCAGAAGATACGCACTACTCGATCGCTAAGGGGTGTGATTTATTGCAAGTAAAATCAATTTTACTTCCTGTGGACAAATCAAGTCGGCAGATTGATTACTCCATAATGGATGAGCGCATTAGAGCAGCAAAAAAGCAAGGTGTAAAATATTTTATTGTAGTATTAAATATGTCCACTACCCTATTTGGGTCAGTTGATGATATTGACCCTGTGGTAGATTATTTAGATGATCACAAATTGGTTTTTAAGTTACACATTGATGCTGCCTTTGGTGGGTTTATTTATCCATTTACCAATCCATATAGCCAACATAACTTTTCTAACCCTCGGGTAAGTTCTATTTCTATTGATGGACACAAAATGCTACAGACACCTTATGGTACCGGTATGTTTTTAATCCGAAAAGGATTTATGCAATACGTTGCTACGGATGAAGCTCAGTATGTTCCAGGTCTTGATTTTACCATTTGCGGCAGCCGAAGTGGCGCCAATGCCATTGTCATATGGATGCTTTTAATGAATTATGGCGCGAAAGGCTGGAAAGCAAAAATGGATGAATTAATGGAGCGCACAGAATACTTATGCAACCGATTAGATGAAATGGGAATCCAATATTATAGAAATCCATATTTGAATATTGTAACCATTAAGGCCAATAATATCCCGAATAAAGTTGCCTTGAAATATGAATTGGTAGCTGACACCTACGAAGCTCCTCCATCATGGTGGAAGATTGTGGTGATGTCGCATGTAAAATATGAAATGCTAGATGCATTTCTAAATGAAGTAGAAGCGACTTTAGTACATAATAGAGCATAAATAAAAAGCACTTATACAAAGGAACTTTTCTTTGTATAAGTGCTTTTAAATGAATTTAGCAGTTCTTAATTTAACTTGATAACTGCTCTCCTATTTTCTTTACGTCCTTCTTTTGTATCATTATTTGCTACAGGCTTTGTTTCTCCTTCTCCAAGAGTGGTAATTGCTCCTTCTGAGATACCCAATTCCATAAGGTATTTCTTTACTGATTCAGCACGCATTCTAGACACCTTAAGATTTATGGCCAACCCATCGATATTATCTGTGTGACCAGTCACTTTAAATGAAGAAGATTTTTTATCACCCAACAGGCCTATGAATTTGTCTATTTCTGCTTTCTCTTTATTTGATAGAGATGTATTATTAAAGCTAAAATGGACAGTAACTCCACTTTTTGCAATTTTGGTAGCTAGTTTTTCCTCCGCTTTTTTCATTTCACTGGCACTTACCGCTAATCCATTACCTCCTGTTATATTAGAACTATAAATGGTTTGATCAAACTCATCGGTAAATGTAATATTTGCATATTGATAGTCATCTTCTTCTACCTCAAGTGGTGCTAAGTAATAGTTTTCGTCCAGTTCCATTGGTCTAAACGTAAACTGTCCGTTTCCATCTGTATAAATGGTATCTACCGGAAAGTCATTTTCGTCAAACAATACTAAGCCTGTATTTGAACCTGGTAATTTTTTAAATGCATACTTTCCATATACATCATTTGCATAAACTCCCTTAGTCGCATTCAATACATAACTATTATCGGCAGTTTTCGCATATCGCTGGATTAAACCATTATTGTCATCTACCACATACATTTTGGCTCCACTATAATTGGAGTCATCTGTGGCATCTACCTTAAGAAAGTAAGCTGCATCGGGATTTAACTTAGTATAGGCAAAAGCACCAGAATCATCTGTTATCACCTGATCTATTAACTCACCATCAGCATTAAAAATAGAAATGGTGACGCCATCTGCAGGGAGTTTATTAAAGATATATTTTCCTTTAACCAATACATATTCGTCATTTCCGACAAATTTAACACCTTCCTGAACGGTGGCATTATAAATATCACTGTAGTCTTGACCTCTATTACTAGTAAAGAACACCTCCCTATTATTACCTACAGTAAAGTATGCATCAAATCCATCGGAATTAATAGGTGCTCCCATATTCAGTGGTTTTGTCCAATTTTTCCATGTATTATCTAAACGGTACGAAACGAATACATCTGACTCCCCTAATCCATCATGTCCATTACTAGCAAAATATAACGTTCTTTTGTCATTCGCTAAGAAAGGAGTCACTTCAAAATCAGGGGTATTCAGCACATCCCCCATATAAATTAGTTCGCTCCATTTATCATCGTCTCCTTTCAAACTCACAAATAAATCTTCAAAAGCATTTGTATCAGCAGGAGCTATACTCGCTACTAATACATCTTCATCAGGAGTCATGTAGAAGGAGTAGTAACCTTCATCTAATTTTAAACCTGGTACGTCAAGCTTTTTTAATTCTGACCACTCATCTCCTTCCTGTTTTGTGGTATACATCAACTCTTGATCTAACTTACGCTTTTTATATTCCGAGTGAAAAACGAAGACCGTGTTTCCATCAGTAGAAATTCCTATAATGGCATCATTAATCCTTGGATTAGATGTTCTTAAAAAAGATATAGGCTTTCCCCAGTTTCCATTCTCGTCACGATCAGCATACCATATATCTTGCCCTTCAGTGCGGCCATCCATATCTTCTAAGTAAGTTCTAAGAAAAAATAGTCGGTTTCCGTCCATACAAGATAGCGGCATACTTTCTTCAGCATAGGAGTTTAAGGCATCTAATTTTTCCGGAGTTCCAAAATTTGGCAGCAAAAACTGCGCATGGCTATTCATAGAGAAAAGCACTCCCAAAAAGATGGTGGATAAGCGTTTTAAAATAATTGA
>CBFHZL010000023.1:0-26164 GCA_965660325.1 uncultured Acidiluteibacter sp. | reverse complement strand
TTCAATGTAGAAGTAACTGCAGAGAGTGCAAACTTTGACTTAAGTGTTCGTAACATGGTAGGTCAGGTTGTATACAATGAAGCTATTACTATAAACAACGTATTGAGAAAGAACATCGATTTATCGAATCTAAATAAAGGTATCTACTTTGTTTCAATTGAGAACGGCGCAAATAGAAAAGTACAAAAAGTGGTTATCAAGTAATTTATTAAACACTTAATTTATAATCGAACTATTTAGATCGAAATTAGCCCTGCATCATTTATGTAGGGCTTTTTCTATGTGATTAAGCCGCATATTTTCATGTGGGTGTGTCTTAATTTTGTGGAGTGATTGCAATATCAACAAATTGCTCTATATTTAACCAACACTTAATCTAATAACCATGAAAAAAAATTACGCTTTTTTACTTTTATTAAGTTCATCGCTGTCGATTTTTGCACAGCAATCGAACTTATCAATTCACAATGAGGAAATGGTTGATGAACCAACCTCTGCGATAGAAATTAAACAGTCATTCCAACCAAACTTAGCAAAAGCTTCAGGGGATACGTTATTTTATGAAGATTTTTCTGGTGGATTTTCTGCTAACGGTTGGACTTCATTTGATGCTGGTTCAAACGGATTTGATTGGATTTATACCACTCAACCTCCAGGTGGGCAATACGCCTCTAATGTTCCTGCGATACAATCTACAACAGGGTCAAATGGCTTTGCTTCCTTGCCATCAAGTTTTTATAATACACCAACGCCTGTGGCCGGATGGGTAAACATGGATGCACTGCTTACTTCAAGTGCTATTGCAATAACTCCTGCTCGAAATGTGCTTGTTCGGTGGCAACAATCCCAACGTTTTTGTTGCTCTAGTAATATTGCCCGACTTGAATTATTGGTTAGCAATGATAGCATCAATTGGGTAACTTTTGATGCACGCTTCGGCAGAGGAGCTAATACTGCGGTATTTGAAAATGCAGAAATCAATATTTCATCAGTAGCAGCTAATCAGGACACCATTTACTTGAGATGGTATCAGGGTGAAACGAGAAACTATTATTGGATGATCGATGATATTGCTGTAGTGGAAGGGCCATCTAACCAATTAGAAATAACTGAAGTGTTTACGACTTTTGGGTCGGATCAGTACGAAGGATTTTATACAACGGTACCATTTGCCATGGTTCAACCATTATCGTTTGGGTCAGCGGTTAGAAATACAGGTGGGTTCGCTGCTACAAATGTTAGCTTGGAGGCGAAAGTTACAGAAACAACTGCAGGTCAATTGTATTTAAATACCTCCCCAACAGCTGCCTCCATCTCACCATTAATGAGCGATACATTTAACGTGAGTCCTGCTTATGTAAACACCAATGGTGTTGGTTCATATACAGCAGATTTAACGACGATTTCTGATTCAGCTAGTGGTGATCCTTCTAAGGCAACTTATGCCATAAATTGGGAGGTTTCTGACTCTGTATTTGCAAAAGACTATGGCAATGCTGGTGGTTCAATAGGACCAGGCTCCTATGTTGGAGGGGATAATGATGGTTCTAGAATAGGAACTAAATATACCTTAGCACAGTCTCATATGGTTGGGTCTTTATCGTATTACATAACGAATACTTCTGACAATGTCGGAGTTGAGATAAAAGCTAAAATATGGGGTTTTGATACGTCTCAGGCCTCTTTAGACCAAATGGTAACGGTACCAGGTATTGTTGCTCAAAATCCTATTCCATATGTTATTCAACAAGCTGATTTAGGTACGTGGTTAACCATTCCAATGTTGCCAATCGTGACACTTCCTGCAGGTCAATATGTGGCGGCCATAGAGCAATCAGCCGGAAATGCCAATAACCAAGAGTTGAGAATTGGACGAGCTACTGATGTAGAAGAGTTGCAGCCATATGGAAACAACTTTTCTTCTTTTGTTTATGCGAATGATGCCACGCCCACTTGGGGAAACATATTTGCACAGCCAATGATTCGGTTGAACTTAAGTATTCCTTCAGGATTAAATGAAAATACCCGATCATTTGAATCGAGTATTGTGCCTAATCCATCAAATGGACAGTTTTCTATTCAGTTGGCTAAGCTACAAGAAATTTCATCAATAGAAGTATTTACGCTTGTAGGAAATCGAGTGAAAGCTTTGAGGGTAGGTGAAACTACTCAACAAGTGGAAATGGACCTTACGGATGTTGATAAGGGGGTATATTTTGTAAAAATTAATGCATCAAACGGAACGGCTACTCACAAAGTGGTGGTTCGATAAATTATTTATTATCAATTCAGAGAAATGGCTCCCAATTAGGGGGCCATTTTTTTTTGAGGCAACTATTTCTTAAATTGTTGTGTCTTTGCTGCATACCAAACTTATATACCATGAAAAAAATTTACTTGTTATCTTTCTTAATGGGTGCTTCAATGTTATTTGCACAAAATAAAATTGAAGAAATGCCTATTCTTCCTGAAATTAGTAGAGCTATTAATCAAAAAGGGTTAAATTCAGTTCATACAAATAAGGCACTTGGAGACACTTTGTGGTACGAAGATTTTGGTGGTGGTTTTGTTGCTAATGGTTGGACGAATGTTAATCCAAACCAAAACGGATTTGACTGGATTCATACTACAGCTGCTCCAGGTGGACAATATAGTACTAGTGTAGCTCCTTTGCAATCTACTACAGCTGCAAATGGATTTGCATCAATGCCCGCAGGCTTTTACAATACCCCTACACCATTTGCTGGTTTCATTAACATGTCCTCAACGTTAAATTCTTCTGCTATAAATATTGCGCCAAAAGGTTCTGTAATTCTAACTTGGCAGCAAGGTCAGCGATACTGCTGTGCCTCTTTTGAGCAAATAGAAGTGCAGGTGAGTACAGATGGAATTAATTTTGTTGCTTTTGATGCTAAATTTGGGCGACAAGCAAATACGACTGTTAATTTAGAAACTGCTACTATCGATATTAGTTCTGTAGCGGCATTTCAATCAACCATTTACCTTCGATTTTACTTCTCTGCCACGCATTACTATTGGATGATAGATGATATTGCTATCATAGAAGGTGCTAATAATAGCCTCTCAGTAAATGATTATTTTTTATTGGATTCCCAGAATCAGCGTATGGCGTTTTCAAATATTCCATGTAGTCAGACAACTTCTATCTTGCCAGGTGGAACCATAAGTAATTTGGGCGGTCTTTTAAGTACTAATGTAGGTATTAAATCTTCTGTTACGTTTAATAATTCTACTGTACTTTATTCAGACTCTACTCCTAGAGTTAGTTCTTTACTTCCTAGGCAAGATACTACTTTAGTTATGCAAAACCCTTTTGTGATGCAACCTATAAAGGGACAATATACCGCCTTGTTTAAACCAGTTTCAGACTCAGTAAACCAAACTCCGGGTGCTGAAAGTATATCTTTTAATGTGACTGACACCGTTTTTTCTAGAGATAATAACAACCCTGATGGAAGTATTGGACCCGCTAGCTATGTCGGAGGAGACAATGATGGTTCTAAAATAGGGTTGACCTACGACATTTATTCACCAACTACTACTTCATCTATTTCCATTTTCATTGATAGTAATATTGTAAACGTAGGTGCAGTAATAGATGTAGAATTGAGCCGACTTGATACGATCGCGGCTGCTCTAAATCAACTTATTTTGCCTCCTCTTGCTGTAAGTAATTTGAATTACATTATATCTTCATCAGATTTAGGAAAATGGATTACCTTTCCATTTACTTCTCCAGTTAACCTTCTAGCAGGAAATAAGTATGTTGCTATTGTAGAACAAAAATCTGGAAATAATAATGGATTTGAATTGATGCTCGGTAGGGATCGATTAGCAGAACTAAACCAGCCATTTGGGTTGGATTTTGTAAGCGTACTTTATGGAAATGATGCTTCACCTTCTTGGGCCAATATTTTCGCCATTCCGATGATTCGATTAAACATAGCAAGCGGTGGCTGCATAACTGTTGGAGTGGAAGATCAAGCAAAGGTAAGTGAACAAATTAATGTATTTCCTAATCCTTCCAAAGGGTTTGTGAATATTCAGCTTCCTGCTGACCACTTATTTGAACAAATAGAAGTCTATGCTATTAATGGTAAAAAAGTTCTTTCAACGACCGTTACAGATCAATCGAATCAGCTTGAAATAAACTTAGCTGATCATAAAAAAGGAATCTACTTCTTACGACTTATTTCAAAAGGTGGGGTTTTTACCAATAAGGTAGTAATTGATTAATCCTTCAGATATTTAAAGAATAATGGCGGCTCTAATTGGTTTTAGAGCCGCTTTTTTTTAGAAGCTTTTATTTAAATTAGGGTGTATATTTTGTGAAAATTAACACGACAAATGGAACGGCTACTCAAAAGTTGGTAGTTCGATAAATTATTTTTAAAATAGTTGTTTAAAAACACCCGTACATTGTACAGGTGTTTTTAGTTTACAGCGCAACTATTTAGTCATAAAAGTAGTCTTGAGAAAGTAACTTAAGGCATTGCGATAAACCAAAATGTTTAATAGTTGTTTACTAAATATAAAATTGAACATTATGAATGTCAGATCTTTATTTTTTGTTGTTGCCTTGTTTTATTCTTCTATCATCATAGTGAATGGTCAGAATAGGAATAGGGTCACCGTGAATCCGCTTCCTGTTAACGTCAGTAAGGGAGATATCATTAATAATTCAGTCAACCAAGTAAAAGCTCCTGGAGATACGCTTTGGTATGAGGATTTTGGAAATGGGTTTACAACCAATGGTTGGGTTTCAACTGATGCAAGCAATAATGGTTTAGATTGGATCTATACCACCAATGCTCCTGGGGGGCAATACTCTACTAGTATACCTGCATTGGTTTCTGCTACATCTGCCAACGGGTTTGCCTCCTTGCCTTCAGATTTGTACAATACGCCTACTCCAAATGGAGGTTTCTTTCCCATGGATTCATACTTGCAATCAGGCCCTATTTCCATAGCGCCAAGAAATTCAGTTGAGGTTCGTTGGACACAATCTCAGCGTTATTGTTGTGCATCAACTGAGCAGCTTGAATTGCAGGTTTCTACAAATGGGGTGAGTTGGGTGTCTTTTGATGCGAAGTTTGGACGTCAAGCCAATTCTGCAGTAGTTGAAAATGCACAAATTGATATTTCTTCTATTGCTGCTAATCAAAGCACAATTTACTTAAGATTCTATCAAACATCTTCTCACTATTATTGGATGATTGATGATATCGCTATTATCGAGACTGGAAATGGTCAGTTAACACTATCAGAAACTTATCTTCTAGATCAAACGAACACCCCTACGTTTTACTCTATGTATCCTTGTTTTAATCCTCCTTCTTTTACGCCGGCCGGCATAATAAATAATCCTACTAACAGTGTAGGGACTAATATTCGATTGGCTAGTGCTATTGTAAATGGAGGAAACACGGATTACGTGGGTACGTCATTGGTTAATAATGCGATTGCTCCGTTTCAATCAAGTGTATTTCAAATGACGACTCCATATACTAATTCGGGAGTAATTGGGAATTATACCGTTTTGTATAAAGGAATTGGCGACTCTGCTATTTCAGTCTCTTCTGGCACTGCAATCGATTTTTCAGTTACTGATACTATTTTTGCTCGCGATTTAAATAATCCTTCAGGAACGATTAGCCCATCTTCGTACCCTAGTGGTTCTTCATTAAATAGCCACATAGGTGTATTTTATACCTTAAAGAATGCAGGACTCATTTCTAGCATTTCATTTTATGTAGCAAACGATATTGATAATATTGGTATGATTGTTAAAGCAGAGCTCTTTTCTCCTGATACCACCTCCTTAAATCGAGGAGTTTCGGTAGCAAGTAGTCAAAATTACACGATCGATTCAACTGATTTGGGCTCTTGGGTTTCTTTGTCTATCGGACAGCCTAATCAGTCTATTCCTGCAGGTATCTATTCGGCAGCGGTAGTACAGGTTGGTCGAACTGCACCGTCAAACTCTTTGTTGCTTGGAAGAGATGCTTCCGCTGAAGCATTAGCGCCTATTGGCTCTACTTATGTTTCTTCTGTATACATCGACGGTACCTCAGGTTATGGTTTAATTGCTGCTTTACCTATGATTCGGCTAAATTTTAAAGCTACGAGTGGATGCACAGTTGTTGGTATAGATGATAACAATACTTTTAACGAAGAGGCTATTGTATTCCCTAATCCATCTAAAGGGTTAGTGAATATACAGCTATCGATTAACCATCAAGTAGAACAAGTAGAGGTGTATGCTATGAATGGAAAAAGGGTTTTGTTAACGACTTTGACAGATCAAGCTAATCAGGTTGAGATTGACTTATCTGATTATAAAAAAGGAATCTACGTTTTACGATTACTTGCTCAAGAAGGTGTGATCACTAAAAAAGTTGTAATTGATTAAATGTTTAAACTATAATGGCGGCTCTAATTGGTTTTAGAGCCGCTTTTTTGTATCAGGCAACTTTTGATTATTTTGGTGTGTCTTAAATTGAACTGTAATCTATGCAACTATGAGAAAAGTGCTACTGCATGTATTTCTTACTTTCCTATCGTTTTGTGCTTTTTCTCAAGATAGGTTTTTATTAAGCGTTGGTGAGCAATCATCAGCTGAGCCGGTAGAAGAAATAAAATCATCATTTGATAACAAAGACAAAGCCTACGGAGATACGCTTTGGTATGAAGATTTTTCTGGTGGGTTTTCCACGAACGGGTGGACTTCAATAGATTCGTTGCAGTTTGGATTTGATTGGATATATACTACAGCTGCTCCAGGAGGGCAGTATTCAGTTACGACTCCTGCTTTGAACTCTATAACCGCGGCCAATGGGTTTGCTTCTTTACCTTCCGATTTATACAATACGCCAAGCCCAGGTTCTTTTGTGAACATGAATGCTTATTTAACCTCTAGTGCAATTACCATTTCACCTGTGAGGAGCTTAAAATTACATTGGAGGCAAGCGCTCAGGTTTTGCTGTACTAATTCTGAACGTTTAGAGGTACAAATCTCTACTGACAGCGTTAATTGGACTTCTTTTGATGCGAAATACGCCACTTATACAAATAATGCAGTTACTCACGATGCTGAAATTGACATTACATCAGTTGCAGCAAATAGTCCCACCGTTTATATTCGTTTTTATCAAACAGCTTCTCATTATTATTGGATGATTGATGATATCTATTTAACAGAAGGGTATAACAATGCCATTGTACTAGAAAACCCAGAGATGGTTTATCAAGTTCCGGATGATATCTATTTTTCTAAAATTCCTAAAGTATTGGCAAACTCCTTTGGGGTTCGTGCTCAGGTAAAATCTGTTGGAGCAGAGTTGTCAATCAATGTCAACTTAAATTCAACGGTTTTAAAAAATGGTACTGCAGTGTTTTCCACTCAATCCGTTGTTTTGGATAGCTTAGAAAAGGATTCTATCGCTACTATGGCAACTCCAGTTTATGCCAATACAGATGGAGTAGGGCAGTATGAAATTTTATCATTTGTGGATTCAGACTCCATCAATGAATTGGCTCGGATAGATACGATGAAGTTTGAAATTACAGATTCTATTTTCGCCAAAGATGATGGAGTTGCTGATGGATTCATTGGCGCAGGTACGTTTGGCAATAATAACTTAAGCGGAAGGGTTGGTACAAAGTACTATTTGAATTCTAATCAGTTACTAACCTCTGTTTCTTTTTATATTAGTAAATCTATAGCAAATGTAGGTGCCGGGGTGAAAGCCCAAGTATGGGGCTATGATGCTACGCAACAGCTATTAACAGATGCGATAGAATTACCTGGGAAAAAGTATGAGAGTTCTGAATATAAAATTGATAGTACGGATTTAGATAGTTGGCTCATCTTTTCAATAAAACCTTCGATTATGTTAGATTCTGGAGAGTATGTTTTAGCATTAGAGCAAGTTTCTACCGATTCGATTGGCTGGGCAGAAATGAACTTGGGCCGTGATCGTGATGCTGAGAAATATAACAATTACGATGACAAATTTAATTCATTTATTTATTGGAACGACTCAACACCATCTTGGGGAAGGGTTTATGCTCAACCCATGATGCGCATGCATTTTGGCCAAACATCTATTGGGTTTAGGGAATTTACCAAAAAACAGGATTTATTTTCTGTATCACCCAATCCATCTGAGGGTCAGTTTATACTTGATTTGAAATCACTTCCAGGTCAGTTTCAACTCAGTGTAGTGAATGTATTGGGTCAAGAGAAGTATGTTAATGAATTAAATTTTTATGCGAATCAATTTTATTCACTTGATCTTACTCATTTAGAGAGCGGAATTTATTTTGTGGTCATAGAAACCGCTGAAATGCGATCAGTAGAGAAAATTGTGATTAGGTAAAAGACTAATCTGGAGAGGTGTATTCTATTTAGAATAGTATTTGAACAATGCGTAGCATTGTGAAATTGATATAGTGTTATACCTGCACGCCGGCAGGCGGGTTAACCAATTGTTACATTGATTTATCACTTTTTATCAACCAGTCGTTTCATGACGCTTGATGCAAAAACGAAATCGGACAACTCTTTATTTGTGGTATTGAGGATGCTATCACTATTTCCTTCCCACCATTTTTGGCCTTTATGGATGAAGAATACTTTTTCACCAATTTCCATTACTGAATTCATGTCATGGGTAACGATAATGGTAGTCATATTGTACTCTTTTGTTATTTCGCTAATTAGTTGATCAATAACAATAGAGGTTTGCGGGTCAAGGCCGGAATTTGGTTCATCGCAGAACAGGTATTTAGGCTTCATGGAAATTGCTCGTGCTAGGGCTACTCGTTTTTGCATACCTCCACTAATTTCTGCCGGGTATTTATGATTTACACCTTTTAATTGCACACGCTCTAGACAAAAATTAACCCGTTCTAGTATTTCATCGCTTTTCATTTCTGTGTGCATCTGAAGCGGAAACATAACATTCTCCTCTATGGTCAATGAATCAAATAGCGCATTTCCTTGAAAAAGCATACCGATTTCGGTGCGTATCTCCTGACGGGACTTATTATCTAAGGAGGTGAATTCTCGGTCATCATAAAATACCTTTCCAGTGTCAGGTTTGATAAGTCCCACAGTACACTTGGTAAGCACAGACTTTCCTGAACCACTAGCTCCAATTATAAGATTGGTTTTGCCTTGCTCATAGGTAATATTAATGTCAGACAGAATTTGTTCGCCATTAAAAGCTTTACTTATATTCTCTATCTTAATCATTTATATTAGCAATAATTGGGTCAGTACATAATTTGCTAGCAAGATCACGATGCTGCTGGTAACAACTGCTTTAGTACTTGATGCACCTACCGCTAGCGACCCTCCTTTTGTGTAGTATCCATAGTAAGATGGGATAGCTGTAATAATAAATGCAAATACAACAGTTTTGACGAGTGCATAGTAGACACCAAACACTTTAAAATCATACTCCAAACCATAAAGGTATTCAGAAGTAGTAACAATACCAGTTCCCCATGCAATAATATATCCTCCTGCCATACCTATGAACATACTGATAATGACCAAGAATGGATTAATAATCATTGCGGCAGTAATTTTTGGTAAGATTAAATATGATGCAGAGTTGATACCCATAATTTCTAATGCATCAATTTGTTCGGAAACACGCATTGTTCCAATTTCGGACGCAATATTTGATCCAACCTTACCTGCTAAAATTAAAGCGATAATAGTAGGTGCAAACTCTAAAATCATAGATTGGCGAACTGTAAAGCCTACCGTGTAAGCAGGAATAAATGCACTATCAATATTAGAAGACGTTTGAATAGTAATTACCGCTCCCATGAAGAATGAGATAATGGAAATTATTCCCAAGGAGCCAATTCCTAACGAGTCTATCTCAAACATCAATTGGCGCCAAAATATCTTCATTTTCTCAGGCTTGCTAAAGGTTTTAGCAATAAGCAGAGAGAATTTTCCAATGTGAGATAATAGACTCATTTAATAGTGTTTTAGTATCGCGCTCAATGGAGTGGTTAATTTAACGCTTTGCTAAATTAATTAAATCAATAGAAGCACCAAGTTTTTTTAAACTTGAATGCTTCTTGTTTGATCATCTTGGATTATTCGATTACGAACTTTATCCCTCCTGCAATTAGGTCTGCACGAAATCCAGAGTTTCTTTCGTAGTAGTTATATTTCAAACTAATTGATTTTAATGCCAGTATTCCAATCTTTTTAGAAGTAAGGATGTCTGTATATTCTATCCCAATACCATATTGATTCGCATTATACTTTGATAAATCATAGTCTGACGTATAATATCTTTCGGTAGATAAGTGTTCTTCGTATCCTGCAAAATAATTAGCCGCAGTTTGGAAGTAATACCTGTAAGAGGGGTACAATGTAAATTTTTGACTAATTTTAATAGGAGCTTCTAAACTAGCAGTATGTGAATTGATTCCCCAATCATCTGTGTAGTATCGGTAATACGATCGGAGTACAACTCGTTCGTTTACATAATAGTTTAAACGACCACCAATGGCCGTTTTAAAACGTTGATCGGGTAACTGTTCATTGTTATCTGCTAGTTGAAAACCTCCAATATAACTATCTGCAACATCCGCAAAGTATACGCGTTGGAATGGGGTTGATAACAATCCATTCTGATAGACTACATCAGCCACCAACAGTCCTTGAAGTCGTTTCGACAAGATCTGTGAAAAACTAACCCCCAAAGAATAGGAGTTTCTATTTTCATTGTTAAAAGATTGGAAGTTGGGGTCATAATTGGCATTCCCTGTAATCTGATTTCTCTGAAAAAACCGCGTATTAAGTCCAGCTCCATTTTTATCAAAAGACCTTAACTCATAAGGATAAATCGAATTCCAATTGTCGATGTATATATTTCCACTAAGGCTTAATTCTGTATTCTTTTGATTAAAAAGTTGAGTATATGAGCCTCCTAAACCAATAGAAAAATAATCATATTCTGAAGCTACCGATAATTTACCTGAGTAAATTTTATTTCGATCGTCGCTACTATGTGAATATGAAACTACAGCATTGACCCAAACATCACCACTAGAAGCTCCTGTAGAAGCTTGAAATGCATCGGGAGCTTGAATGTCAAATGGGTTAATATTACTTGAAGAGGCTGATGTGTAGGCTGAAATTCCAGCATCTATTGTTAAAACATCGTCATCATTTAGTGGAATTGCAACAACTATTGTTGGTGTAATATCTTCTAAACTCTCAGTGCCTCTGCCGCCGGTTACAGCGGCATTTTGGCCTTCTTGTGTGTAATAACTCATTAAGAAATCAACTTCTGTTGATTCTAAAACTCGTTTTTTATAGACTACTGAACTATCAGTATTCGGCTTTTGCGCAAAAATGGTAAGCGTAGAAAGTAGGCTTAGTGTAATAAGTGTTTTCTTCATCATGTTAAATATTAATTACAACCACAACCTCCGCCTGTTTTACCGCCATTAGCGCCGGTAGCAGCTTCTCTGTAGGAGTGAAAGTTTGATTCGAATCGATCTGATTTTTTAGTGCTTAATGCCATGTCAGGGTCGTTTAAGTTAACTTTTTCATACTCTTTTACCACAGTGCAACTGCTAAAAAGAGTGAGGGCTCCGATGAGACCTAAATAGTACTTTTTCATTTGTTTTCAATTTTAATATTATCAGAAGTAAATATTTTTCCTTCATCATCAATGATGATGCATTCTATAGTGGGTAATTGGTTGATTCGATCTATTCCTGCTGCAATTCCCATTACAAAAATGGATGTTGCCAAAGCATCTGCTAACTCAGCTTTCGGAGCAAAAACTGTGGCACTAATGATTCCTGAAGTTGGGTATCCTGTCCTTGGGTCTATAATATGAGCGAATTTTTTTCCCTCTAATTCAATGTACTTTTCATAATCTCCTGAAGTAACTACAGCACTATTGTTTAATGGAAAAATGGCAATGGCCTTGTTCTTATTTAGTGGATTTGTGATGGCTACTTTCCAATCGTCTCCGTTGGTTTGTTTCCCCCACGTATTCATATCCCCTGAAGCATTAATGATTCCTCCCTTTACGCCTTTTTCAATCAAAAGTGCTTTTGCTTGATCGGCGGCATATCCTTTCCCAATTGCCCCAAAGCCAATTTTCATTCCTTTTTCAGTTAGAAATACACTAGTGTCACTGTGGTTTAGCTTGATTTTTTGGTAGCCCACCTTTGAAACGGATTGCTTAATTGCTTCTTCCGATGGAAGTTTAGTCATACTGCCGTCGAATTTCCAAATCCGATCCATGGAAGCATAGCTAATATCGAATCCTCCGTCAGAAAGTTTTGAAATACCGATAGTTCGCTCAATAAGGTGGAACAATTCAAGGTTTACCCTTACAGGTTTTATTCCTGCCTGCCGATTGACTTCACTCGTTTGTGATTTTTGATCCCAAGAAGAAATTAGCTGTTCAATTCGTGTGATTTCGTTTACAGCTAAATCTATGTATTGATCACCAATTGTAGCATTTTCTGCGATTACGGTAATCTCAAATCGACTACCCATAGCCTTTAATGTTCGCTTAAAAGTTCCATCAGCATTAGCTGCCTGAAATACAAGTAAAGAACAAATCAAAATAAACGTTCTCATGGTTTTGTAGTGAATTTGTTAATCAAATCGATATACTCCTGAGGGGCTATTTTCTTATAACCTGTTTCGCCAAGCTTCTTGCCATTCGCATCCAAAATCACCACAAAAGGAAAGTAGCCATTGAGGTTATACTTTTCAGCGAGTTGATTGTTTTGCTTTTGTTGATCTTCAGAGAGAGCATTTGCTTTTCTCTTAGGAAAGTCAGCCTTCAGCATAACATAATTTTTATTGGCATAAGCTATAAAAGTCTCAGAGCTCCATATTTCTTTGTCTAGTTTGATACATGGAGCACACCAATCAGACCCTTGAAATACAAGGATAATTGGTTTGTTGTCAGCTTTTGCAGTTGCTTTTGCTGTTTCAAAATTGGTATTCCAGTTTTGTGCATGTGCTCCTCCTAGAAGGGCAAAGAATGCGATCATTGTAAATGTGAAATTTTTCATAATGTATTGATTAATAAGTTTTATTCTTCCTCTCGAATCAGTGAATAAACTCCATTAGTTAAATATTGATTTTCATTAATTGGTAGGTCAATAGCGACGAATTTATTGGACTTTTCTATTATATTAACCTGCTCTTTTGAGAAGTAGTAGTTTTCATTATCACTCTTAATAAGCAGTAGTGCGTAACTATTGTCTCCCATTTCCCCAATACTTGCTGAAGGTAGCGCGGTAAGTTGCCTTTGAGAAACATTAATTTGTGCCGAGACATACATTCCAACAGCAAAATATTGCTGCAAACTATCATTAATGTGTGCATGGACTCTTACCGTACGCTTAGTTGCATCTATCGTTGAAGATACTAAGTGGACTTCTGCTGGGTATTCAATATCACCAGTCTCAGGAATCGAAAAGGTAAGGGGTTGTCCTTTTTTTATTTTCAACGCATCTTTTTCAAAGACTTCTAGCTCTAGGTGCATATGGTCAGAATTTGTGATCTCCAAAATTGGATCAGTCGCTGAAACGTGGCTTCCAGTTGTCACATTTAGCGCCGATATATTTCCACTAATCGGTGCTGTTATAATAGAAGTAGAACTAATATTATCTTTATTTAAAGAAGCTGTTGAAATACCAATTAGTCCCAATGTTTTCTCAAGACCTTTTACAGTAGCTAATGTGCTGTTGTATTCGCTCTCTGCTTTTAAGAAGTTTTTCTCTGATGCAATTTGCTCATTATTCAGCGTTTTTTGTCGGTTGTACTCTGCTTCAAGGTAACTAATTTGTTGTTTCTTTTCTAAGTATTGTTGCTGCAAACTAATAAACTCAGGGTTTTCAATCACTACCAGAGTAGCTCCTTTTTCAACATAGTCTCCTAAAAGTAGCGGAGTAGATTTAATGAATCCACCCATTTTTGCATTCACTAATACTTTATTTTGAGGTGGTACATCAATTTGTCCTGTAGTTTGCACGGTTGTGCTGAATGGTTGCTTTTCAAGTTTGCTCAAAGTCATTTTGTTGTATTCAAACTGTTCCTTTGACACCACTATTTCGTTTGCTTCTGTGCTATCGGTTGTGATTACTTCTTCAGCTTTATTAGCGCAAGACTGAAACAATACAAGTGTGAAGATGATAGCGGTAGATATGATATATTTTGACATTGGTTTTATCTTTTAAAGAGTTAAATAGTTAATTGAGATAACTGTTTGATTGTATCCATTTAAATTTTTTAGATACGTCAATTTAATCTGATGTGCATTTTCAATACTCTGTATGTATTGAAAGAAATCAATTTCACCAGTTTTATAGCTCATTTCAGCAGCTTTAGTAATTTCTTGGGCTAATCGGTTTCCTTCCAATTCATAATAATTGATTGCTTCTTGATACTTGGCGAGTTGATTAATCAATTGATTGTATTTAGATTTCAATCGATATTGGTAATCGATTGCTTCTTGCTCAGTAGATTGAAAAGCAACCTTAGAAGCTTTAATTTTTGCTTTCTGCCCCGCAAATAGCAAAGGAACTTTAAGTCCTACTTGATAACCGTACAGCGATTCATTCAATCCACTGTTTTTTCCTTGAAAATAATTCACTGAAATGTCAGGAAGTAATTCTTGTTTAGCCAATGCGTTTTTTCGCTGCAACACCATTGTTTTATTATCAAAGTATTGGTTGGTGATATTTTCATCTAGCGAATTGATTTTAGGTTGTAAAGCTTTTAGCTTTTCAGTTTCTATTTCAAATGAATCTGGTGCTTGAACCATATTGATAAGCTGTTCTTTGGCACTTTTTACATCTTCTCTGGTTTGCTTATAAAGCGTATTTACTTGTCGCTGTTTGGATTGTGCTGTAGCCTTTTCCAAATAGGATGTTTCTCCTAATTCAAATTTTCGATTAGCCAACTGCGAAAAGTTTTGATACAAACTATCCAATGATTGAATGATTATTAACTGATTAATTTCAAATTGGTATTGGTAGTATCCACTCCATAATGCCTTTTGAAGCTGATTCTTTTGAATCTCGAACCCACTTTTCTCCAATTGCAGGTTAGCCCTGTTTACTTTTCGTTCTGCACCATAAATGGTTGGGAAGGCAAAGGTTTGGTCAATTCCAATTACATCAAGTGGACGGTTATTATAGGCCAAGTTATTTTCGTCATAGCCATAGTAAATACCGGTTTTTTCAAATCGGTAAGCAGTGTTTACCTGTGCTTTTTTTTCATCTACAGAAAAAGCAGCCGACTTGAGTTGACTATTATGTTCTAGCATTAACTTTTCTAATTGATCAACACCATAGGACGGTGCTTGCGCTAGAGTTTGAGAAAGACCGGCAAGCAATACGATTGCTGAGGTTAACACTCCTTTCTTCATTTTGACTTTATTTAATTTTTTTCCAGAACTAAAATAGGAGTAGAGAATAGGTAATACGACCAATGTTAATATAGTAGCGGTAATTAACCCTCCGATTACTACGGTTGCCAATGGACGTTGTACTTCTGCACCGGCGTTGGTAGATATTGCCATTGGTAAAAATCCTAATGCTGCTGCAGAAGCAGTCAGTAAAACTGCCCGTAGTCGATCTTTTGCTCCATTAATAATGATGTCATCACCCTTTAACTCACCTTCTTTTTTCAATTCTTTAAAGTGTTCGATAAGCACTATTCCATTTAGAACCGCAATACCAAACAATGCAATGAAGCCGATACCTGCTGAAATACTAAAAGGTAAGTCTCGTGCCCATAGCAACAAGATTCCACCAGCAGCTGAAAGTGGAATAGCAGAATAGATAATCAGTGCATCTTTAACCGATTTGAAGGCAAAAAATAGGAAAATGAAGATGAGCAATAACGCAATTGGCACCGCAATGAGTAACCTTTTCTTAGCGCTTGTTAAGTTTTCAAATTGACCACCGTAAGTAATGGTGTAACCAACAGGAAGCTTCACATTTTCGTCAATTAGCTTTTGCACGTCATCAACCACTGATTGCAAATCTCGATTTCGGACATTGATTCCTACAACAGTCCTTCGTTTAGTATCATCTCTCGAAATTTTAGCAGCGCCTTTTTTATAACTTATTTCTGCCACCTCGCTGAGTGGAATTTTTCTTCCATTGGGCAAGTCCACATATAAGTTTTGGATATTGTCGATGTCTTTTCGCTTGGTTTGATCTAGTCTTAGGACCAAATCAAATCGTTTTTCACCTTCAAATATCTGACCTAAACTAGTTCCTCCAAAGGCCATTGATACTACATGGTTGATGTCAGAAATATTCAGTCCATATCTAGCAATTTTATCGCGCTTGTAGCGAATGTTCATTTGAGGGAGACCTGTAATTTTTTCAACTGAGATGTCAGCAGCACCTTCTACTTCAGAGATTAGCGTTTTAATTTCATTCGCTTTTTGGCTCAATACAGCTAAGTCTTCTCCGAATATTTTTACAGCAATATCTGCCCGAACTCCCGTAATTAATTCGTTAAAACGCATCTCAATAGGCTGAGTAAACTCAACTTCTAGCCCTGGAATAATGGTAAGCGCCTCTTTAAATAGATCCGCTAATTCATCTTTTGAGGCTGCGGAAGTCCATTCACCTTTTGGTTTTAAGGTGATGATGACATCACTTTCTTCCATTGACATGGGATCTGTTGGGACTTCAGCCGCTCCAATCCGTGTTACAATTTGATCAATCTCAGGAAATTTATCAATTAAAATCTGCTCAATTTGAGTAGTTGTTTCAATGGTATTCCCAAGGGATGTTCCTGTCTTTAATACAGGTTGAATCACAAAATCACCTTCATCCAGGGTCGGTACAAATTCTCCGCCCATAGAATTAAAAAGTAGAAACGAACCAATCAGTAAACCCAATGAGGAGGATAGAATGATTTTTTTATGGTTTAAACTCCATCGAATAATTGGCTCATATTTGTCTGTTAACCATTGGGTTAATCGTCTAGAGAAGTTGCTCTTCGTCACATCTTCAGGTTTTAGAACCAAAGAAGAAATAACCGGAACATAAGTGAAACATAAAAGCATTGCGCCAATTAGCGCAAAGCTAAAAGTGAGTGCCATTGGTTTAAACATTTTTCCTTCTACGCCTGAAAGTGAGAAAATGGGAATAAATACAATCAATATAATAAGCTGACCAAAAACTGCTGAGCTCATCATTTTTTTGGCGCTGTGTAATGTAATTTTGTCCTTAGAAACTTGCAACTCTTCTTTTGGTAGTTGACTCAATTCCATCCCATTTTTTGTCAACTGAAAAGCTATAAACTCGACAATGATTACGGCTCCATCGATGATTATTCCAAAGTCAATTGCTCCTAAACTCATTAAGTTAGCATCTACTCCAAATAGGTTCATCAACGTTATTGCAAAAAGTAGGCAGAGTGGTATAACAGAAGCTACAACTAGTCCTGAGCGCATATTTCCCAATAGTAAAACCACTACAAAAATTACAATCAAGCACCCTAGTATGAGGTTTTCACCGATGGTGAAAGTGGTTTTTTCAATCAACATACTTCGATCTAAAAAGCCATTGATGAAAATACCTTCAGGAAGGGTCTTTTGAATTTCAGCTACTCTATTTTGAACCGCAGTGATTACTTCATTTGAATTGGCGTCCTTTAGCATCATTACCTGTCCCAATACCTTTTCGCCTTGCCCATTTGCAGTTATTGCTCCAAAGCGATTGGCGCTACCAAAGGCCACATTGGCAACATCTTTAATCAAGATGGGGAGGCCATTTCTATTTTCAACTACTATATTTTCTATATCTTTTATGTTACTAGCCAAGCCGTCTCCTCGAATAAAATAGGATTGGTTGGCTTTTTCAATGTATCCGCCGCCCGCAACACTGTTGTTTTTTTCTAGTGCATCCATTACCTGAGTAATCGATATGTTTTTAGCCGCCAATTGTTGTGTGTTGATGGCAACTTCATACTGCTTGAGTAGACCTCCCCAGCTGTTAACTTCTACCACACCAGGAATTCCTGAAAGCTGACGACGAACAATCCAGTCCTGAATAGTCCGTAATTCCATTAAAGAGTAACGGTTTTCATAACCCGGTTTTACATCAATGATATATTGATAAATTTCCCCAAGGCCTGTTGTGATTGGACCCATTTCAGGGCTTCCAAACTCTTTTGGGATTTTTTCTGAGGCAGCTTTTATTTTTTCAGCAAGGAGTTGCCTAGGCAAATAAGTTCCCATATCATCTTCAAAAACGATAGTTACAACAGAAAGTCCAAACTTTGAAACTGAACGAATTTCCTTAACTCCAGGAAGGTTCGACATTTCTAATTCGACTGGATAAGTAATAAACTGCTCCATATCTTGTGTAGACAAACTGTTACTTGTGGTAATAACTTGTACTTGATTGTTGGTGATATCTGGAACTACACCAACAGGGATTTGACTCAAAGAGAACAATCCGACTACAGCAATTGCTGCAGTAAATAATAATATAATCAGCTTATTATCTAAACTGAATTTGATGATTTTTGAAAGCATAAACGTAAGTATTACGAAGTGATACTAATTTCACATCAATTGATAGTGATGTAACTAACTGATTTCTTGTAGTAAGAAATTAGCGATAAAGTGAAATTGGTTATGCTATTTTTGGTGGCTGAAAAATATCAGCTGAAGTTACAGAAGTAACAGGGAGAAGATAGAAAAATTTGATAGAATGTAAACTGCCGATTGGCGCAGGAATTTGTTCTTTTTCAATAAAGTCGGCAAGGAAAATCGTAGAAGTATGCGAACCTAGGTGATGATTAAATGGAAGTTGCTCATGCTGACTACTTTCATTTTTGTGGTTTGCGCTATGTTCTTCTTTTAGATTTCCGTAATGCTTGGAAACGAAAGTAAAAATGTCATCACCAAATTCTTCGTAATGGTATTGGGCATGTTCAAAAAAATCATCTAATTTAACCATATCATTAGCCGAAACATTCATACTTTGTGAAAGTATGATAACAGATAATATGAATGGGATGACTCTTTTCATTTCTACTGTAAAGTTAGGTTATTTATAAATATAGTTTGTATCTTTTGTTACATAAGTAGCACCTTTGTTTAGTTAATTTTGAAATATTAGGTTAATAAATAGACCTTTATCACTATTATTGGATGAATATGATCGAAGTGTTAAAAGAAAATTACGGACACTTATTTGAAGAGGCTTTGCTTCAAGAAATTAATCAAGTAGGTACGTATAAAGAGGTCCCTGAGGGAGATTACTTAATCGAGATAGGAGATTATGTAAAATCAATGCCACTTTTAGTGTCCGGTGCGGTAAAAATTCTAAGAGAGGATGAAGAAGGGGATGAATTATTACTTTACTTTCTAGAGCGCGGAGAAACTTGCGCTATGACGATGCAATGCTGTATGGGGATGACGAAAAGTGAGATTAGAGCCGTAGCAGAATTGGATACCACATTAATTATGATACCGGTGCAAAAGATGAGTGAATGGATCGCCAAGTTTAGCACTTGGCGTGATTTTGTATTTGCAAGTTATCACAATCGGCTGAATGAAATGCTGGAAACCATCGACCGAATAGCGTTTAAGAAGATGGATGAGCGACTGTTGGCTTACTTAAAAGAAAAAGTTCGGATTTCTAAGGACAATACGATTCAGTCTACTCATCAGCAAATAGCTTACGACCTGCACACATCTCGTGTGGTGATTTCAAGATTATTGAAAACGTTGGAGAATATGGGCACAATTGAGCTGCACCGAAATCACATTGTGTTAAAGAATACATAGTGTGTAACAGTCGTTACTTTCAGTTTTCAGATAAAGCACTAGATTTGGCTCATAATATTTTCACATGGACTTAATCACCATTTTAGGATACATAGGGGCTCTGCTAATCGGGTTAGTCTTAGGATTAATTGGAGGAGGTGGTTCTATTCTTACTGTGCCAGTTTTAGTTTATTTATTGGGGATTAACCCTATTTTAGCTACTGCTTATTCCTTATTTGTTGTAGGGTCAGCATCTTTGGTTGGTGCCATTCGAAATATGCAAAAAGGACTCGTTGACCTCAGAACGGCAATCGTTTTTGCGATTCCTGCATTTATCTCTGTCTATGCTAGTAGAAAATATTTAATTCCTGCAATTCCTGAAGAGATTACCCAAATTGGAGACTTTCTCTTGACAAAGAATGTGGCTATTATGATTTTCTTCGCAGTAATTATGCTACTGGCTTCTATTTCAATGATTCGCAACCAGCGGAAAGAATCGGAGGAAGAACAAGAAATTAAATACAACTATCCGCTTATTATTTTAGAAGGTTTGTTGGTTGGTGTGGTAACAGGTATTGTCGGTGCAGGTGGCGGATTTCTAATCATTCCTGCATTGGTTTTATTGGCTCGCCTGCCTATGAAAAAAGCGGTAGCCACCTCCTTGTTGATTATCGCTATAAAGTCTCTTATTGGCTTTTTAGGTGATGTGCAGAATTTAGAAATCGATTGGATTTTCTTAGGCATTTTTACCTTACTTTCAGTAGTAGGGATATTTGTAGGCATCTATTTAAATCAATTCATTGATGGCAAAAAGCTCAAAAAAGGATTTGGGTGGTTTGTGTTACTAATGGGTATTTACATTATCTTCAAGGAACTTGGGTAACGATAGATTTTCCTATATGATAGCAGGAAGCGAGACCTTCTGAGCGGTCAAAGCCTCGGAAGTCTAAATAGAAAAAATCTCGATTATTTCCATTATGTAACAAATGTCACTTTTTTTGCCGTTTACTCCCGTTAACTTTGTTGTATAATTAGATATTAATCAAAAAAATACATACAATGAAACTAGAGCAAATTTATACCGGATGTTTAGCACATGCCGCTTATTATTTAGAAAGTGATGGTGAAGTAGCCATTTTTGATCCTTTAAGAGAAGTTCAGCCATACATCGATAGAGCGAAAGAAAATAATGCTAAAATCAAATACGTTTTTGAGACACATTTTCATGCCGACTTTGTAAGTGGTCATTTAGATTTAAAAAGTAAAACAGGAGCAACTATTGTTTTTGGCCCTACTGCAAAGCCAGGTTATGACGCAGAAGTAGCAGCTGATGAACAAACTTTTACGGTTGGTAAATGCCAAGTGAAAGTATTACACACTCCTGGTCACACCATGGAAAGCTCTACTTATTTGGTGATAGATGAGGACGGAAAAGAGCATGGAATCATCACAGGTGATACCTTGTTTATCGGTGATGTAGGTCGCCCTGATTTAGCACAACACGTTATTTCTGATTTAACAGAAGATAAATTGGCCGGGCATTTGTTCGACTCTCTGCGCAATAAAATTATGCCATTGAGCGATGATTTAATCGTTTACCCTAACCATGGAGCAGGTTCTGCTTGTGGTAAAAATATGAGTAAGGAAACAACAGATACGTTGGGTAATCAGAAAAAGACCAACTATGCGTTGCGTCCTGATATGACTAAAGAGGAGTTTAAAAAAGAATTGCTGGAAGGGTTAGTGCCACCTCCTGGATATTTTCCTCAAAATGTATTGATGAATATAAAAGGGTACGAGAGCTTGGATGCGATTATGAAAAAGGCAGAACAACCACTTTCTCCTGCCGCATTTGAGGCTGCTGCTAATGAAACTGGTGCCTTGGTGTTAGACGTAAGATCTCAGCAAGATTTTGCTAAAGGACATATCCCACGTTCTATTTTTGTTGGAATTGATGGTAGTTTCGCACAATGGGTGGGAGCCATGATAGTAGATGTAAAACAACCGATACTAATCGTTGCAGACGCAGGTAGAGAGGAAGAGGCAATTACCCGCTTGACTCGAGTAGGGTTTGACAATACACTTGGATTTTTAGAGGGTGGATTTGATTCTTGGAAAAAGGACGGCAGACAGTATGACACAGTAGATACTATTTCTCCTCATGGATTGAAGTCTGAACTAGTAAAAGATGAGCATTATCCAATCTTTGATGTTCGAAAAGCAAGTGAATATCAGTCGGAGCATATAGAGATTGCTAATAATACACCATTAGATTTTATCAACGATCACTTGGCTGAGTATCCTTCAGATAAGCCGTTTTATTTGCATTGTGCTGGTGGATACCGCAGTATGATTGCGGCTTCTATCTTAAAGAGCAGAGGGATTCATAATATGATTGATGTAGAAGGTGGATTTGAAGCTATAAAAGAAGAAGGAATTAAAACAACAGATTATGTTTGCCCTACGACTTTATTGTAAGGGTATAAGACTTTACTGAGGGTGGTTTCCTCATTAATTTTTCATGTTTTAAGGTTTGATACCGATTGCTTTATAAAATGTCGCTTACTTCGTATGCTTGTTTTATAATAGCTCGGCATCTACCAATTATTGAATTTGAAATGTTTAGAATTTTATTATTCACGGCATTTAAAATTTTAATTGGTATGAAAGGAGTAGCTTAGTTTAAGTTGCTCCTTTTTTTTTGTTCAATATTTGAGTGTGTTTTCATATTTTAAGTCCGCTAATTTTTTTTGATTATAGTTTTATAATAACGAAACTATTTATGTACTTTTGTTAACCATATGGTTAAACTAATTGGTTAATGAAAAGTAAAGATCAAAATACCGAGCAAGTTATAATGAATGCAGCAGTTGAAATATTTCAACTAAAAGGAATGGCTGGTGCACGAATGCAAGAAATTGCTGATAAAGCAGGAATCAATAAAGCATTGTTGCATTATTATTTTAGGAATAAGCAAATGTTGTTTGAAGCTGTTTTTAAATCGGCCTTAGGCCAATTAGCTCCTGAGATTAGCAAGATATTTAATGCTGATTTATCGATTGAAGAAAAGATAACCGCCTTCGTTTCATATTACATCCCATTTGTGAATCAAAATCGGTTTTTACCGGTTTTTGTAATCCAAGAATTAAACAATAACCCAGTTTTTGCTGATCAATTTTTTAGCTCCAATGCCCTGCCAAAAACAGAAAAATTTAGAAATCAAATATTAGAAGCATCGAAAAAAGGTGAAATCCGAAATTTAGATCCGGATCAGTTCATATTGGATTTATTCGCAGTAGTTGTATTTCCATTTGTTGGTCGTCCGTTGATGAAAAATTTATTGCAAAAGGACGATCAAGGCTTTGATGAATTGATTCAAGGTCGAATTGAACATTTAACCACGATGCTATTAAATTCTATAAAGAAATGAAAAAGCTTTTCTACATCCTCTTATTTAGTCCACTGTTGCTGATTGGTCAGCAGCGGGTAACGCTGTCTGATTGCTATGGATTTCTGAATCAAAATTATCCCCTAATTAAAAAGCAAGCACTTTTAGAAGCTCAATCCGAAGTGCAAAATGATGCGATAAAAACGTCTAATCTGCCTCGAATTGAGCTAAATGGACAAGCGACCTATCAATCAGAAGTGATTCAGTTTCCTTTAGAGATTCCCGGAATGTCTGTGGAACCGCTAAATAATGACCAGTATAGAGCAACGATTGATATTTTTCAGCCTATTTATAATGGAGGTGCTGTTAATTCTTCAGTAGCATTATCAACCGCAGAGTCTGCTGTAAAGCAACAAGAAGCGGCTGTGAGTTTGTATCAATTGAGAGCAAAAATCAACTACTATTACATCTCCATATTGCTTCTTCAAGAAAAGGAAAATTTATTTGGTGACAAGCTAGAGCAATTGAATTTGAAGTTGAAAGAGTTGGAAGTTGCTGTTGCAAATGGAGTGGCTTTAGCGAAAGTAGAAAAAGGTTTAAAAGCAGAACGAATCCAAATCGAACAAGAGTTAATTACTGTGCGGGCTAGTCGTGCACAACTTTTAAAGCAATTAAGTCAATTGACCTATAATGAAATAAGTGAAAGTGCTGTTTTAGAACGTCCTACTTTTCTAAATACTGAATTAGCGCCACGCCCTGAATTGAAATTATTTGAGCTCCAAAGTCAGAAACTATCGCTTTCTCAGGAATTAAATTCTAGTACGCGTAAACCGACTCTGAATGCTTTCGGACAATTAGGATACGGTAATCCCGGGTTGAATATGCTAGAGAATGCATTTACGGAATATTACTTGGTTGGAGTAAAGCTTAAATGGACCATTTTAGATTGGAATAAAGTTAAAAAGACCAATGAATCTTTATCATTTGCAAGAGAAATGGTGGCTGTTGAGCAATCTATTTTTGAAGTAAATAATGAAATTCAATTAACAGAAGCAATAGCTGAAATGGAGAAAATAAAGCAATTGATCCAGTCAGACATCACATTGATTGAACTCCGAGGCGACATTGTAAAAATTTCAGATAGCGAGTTAGAAAATGGAGCAATTACGGCTTCGGTTTACCTAGATGACTTGACGGATTTATACGAAGCCAAAAGCAAGAAAGCTACTCATGAAATGCAGCTGACATTGGCTGAGGCAAATTATTATTTATTGAAAGGAGTAACTCCTTAAATTTATTGGAAATGAAAAAAATAGGATATAAATTATTAGTTGGAATTGCTTTAGTAGGAACGATTACTTCCTGTAATTCCTCTTCCGATCGTGCGGATGCATACGGAAACTTTGAAGCGAAAGAAGTAATTATTTCAGCTGAAGCCATGGGGAAAGTACTTTCTTTGACGCTAGAGGAAGGAGATCAATTGGCAAAGGATAAGGTAGTTGGTTTAATTGATACCATTGATTTGCATTTGAATAAGCAGCAGTTGTTGGCCAATAAATCAGGAGTTACGGCCAAGTCGGCTAACGTATTATCTCAAATTACCGTATTGCGAACTCAATTAAAAACAGCTCAATCAGAGCAAGGTAGAGTTTCCAATATGTTTAAAAATGAAGCCGCTACTCAGCGACAACTCGATGAGGTAAATGGTAAAGTAGATGTGCTGAAAGCTCAGATTAAAAGTGTTGAAACTCAAAATGCCCCGATAATTAATGAATTATCAGTGTTGGATGCACAATTGAATCGATTGGATGAGCAGCTTTCTAAAAGCATCATCACCAACCCGATTGAGGGAACGGTATTGGTAAAATATACAGAAGAGCAAGAGATAGTCAGTTTTGGGAAACCATTGTACAAGATTGCAAATCTAGATGAATTGGAGTTAAAAGTTTACATCAGCGAAACACAATTGGCAGAAGTTAAGATTGGCCAAACGGTGCGTGTTTCTATTGATGGAAAAGAAGGGATGACGGCTTATGATGGAACCATTAGTTGGATTTCAGCGGAAGCTGAGTTTACACCAAAAATTATCCAAACGAAAGAAGAACGGGTAAATCTGGTTTACGCCATGAAAATAATCGTAAAAAATGACGGCGCATTAAAAATTGGAATGCCAGCCGAAGTAAGTTTTCAAACTATAAATTAATCAATTATGAAAAGAGTATTAATCATTGCATCGCTACTAACAATTATGGTGGGTTGCAAAACAACTGAATGTACTATGAGTAAATGTGAAAGCGGAGAAAAAAGCGGAATAGAGAATTATTTTAAAGAGCAAAAAGCGGTACAAACTAGCGTGTTGTTTAGTGGAGAGCAAGGCAAAACCATTGCTTTAAAAATCGAAGCAGGTGAAAAGTTAAAGGAACATACCAGTCCTGTTGATGCATTTTTAATTTGTGTGAAAGGCGAAGGTTTTTATGCGACTGAAAAAGGCGATACCACAGCCATGAAATCTGGTGATTATGTATTTATTGAAGCAGATTTAAAGCATGAAGTTGTTGCTGAAAAAGAAAGTCATTTCTTATTAATTAAGTAATGAGTATTTCCGTTCGGAACATATCAAAATCGTTTAAAAAGGTACAAGCGTTAGATCAAATTAATTTTGAAGTAGCACAAGGCGAGCTATTTGGATTAATTGGGCCTGATGGTGCTGGAAAAACGACGCTTTTCAGAATTTTAACCACTTTGCTGGTGGCAGATGAAGGAAGTGCTTCCGTTTTTGGTTTTGATGTGATCGACGGAATGAACGACATTCGGAACAGTGTCGGATATATGCCCGGCAAGTTTTCGCTATATCAGGATTTAACGGTAGAAGAAAATTTGAGCTTTTTTGCCACCATTTTTGATACGACAGTTGCTGAAAATTATCACTTGATTG
>CBFHZL010000022.1:0-26176 GCA_965660325.1 uncultured Acidiluteibacter sp. | reverse complement strand
TTTCAATCAACAGCAAATAATTATACGAGGTTGACCTATTATTTTGGTGATGGAGATACATCCAATCTAGATAATCCAATACATGTTTATTCAGTGAGTAACCAATATACCGTATCACAGATTGTCTATAATGACTCTACTAACTGCACTGATACTATCGTAAAAACACTTTGGGCAACCAACTCGGGAACTTGTGTGGCGAAATACCAAATCGCGATTGACACTACCATCAAAACAACGCTATTTTTGATTAATCAATCAACCAACCAAACAACCCATCGGTATGATTGGGATTTTGGTGATGGAACGGTTGGCACAGGCCGTATTCCAACACATCAATACACAGACAACATTGCCTATAAAATTTGTCTTACGGTAAGTGACTCTAGCTTAAACTGCATATCTACCTTTTGTGACTCTGTTGGTTTAGACACTACTGGTAATATATTAAAATCAGGAGGCTTCTTCCTTAAGGTGCTTAATGGGGGATCTATCGGAATAGCTGAAAAGAATCTCGATCAGCTGATATCCGTATATCCAAATCCATTTCAATCAGCGCTAGCTATTAAATCAAGTCAATCTGGACTATTAAATTATCAGTTGTTTGGCATAGATGGAACTGAGTATCGAAATGGAAAAATCTCTAAGGAAACCTTACGACTTTCATTAAAGGACTTACCAAAAGGAATGTATTTTTTGCGACTAACAAATGGTAAACAATTCGTGACCAAAAAGATAATTAAACAGTAGTTTAAGAGATAGTATCGCTTCATGCAGATAGATAAAGAACTTTTACAAGGTTGTGTCGAGAAGGATCGGAAGTCACAAAATAAGCTTTATGAGCTCATTTTTTCCTATCTGATGAACATCTGTATGCGTTATAAAAATGATTATGATACGGCAGGAACAAGCCTTAATGCAATTTTTTTGAAAGTATTGGATAACCTTGAGAAGTTTGAAAATGAACAAGTTTTTTTTCCTTGGGTTAAGCGGATAGCAGTCAATCATTTGATTGATGAATATAGAAGTGATAAAGCTAAGAAGCTTGATTATATAGAGAGTTATCAAAGTCACAATACGCCAACTACTCCACACGAAAAAGAAGAGCAGTTAGAGTCCGAGTATTTATTGGATTTGATCCGACAGTTACCGCCGACTACTATGAAGGTCTTTAATCTTTACGCAATGGATGGGTTCAAACATCGGGAAATTGCAGCGATGCTTTCTATTTCAGAAAGTACTTCTAAGTGGCATTTGGGAGAAGCTAGAAAGCGATTACAACTCATGCTTGAACATTTAAAACAAACTACAGCATTATGAAAGATAATGAATTAGATGAATTATTTCGTTCTGGTTTAGATACTAAGTATCCTGTAGATCAAAGTTTATGGTCTGCAGTAGAACCAAGTCTTCCCACACCTTCAAATGGTGGAGGATTATGGGTATTTATATTGAATGGAATTGCAATTGCTTCTGTTTTGTTTATTGGAAATTATATAACGGAAAATACCAAAAGCTTGCAAGCAACTGAAATAAAAAAAGTTGCCACTTATGCAGAGATAGCCAAAGACAACAAATTAGAAGTACAAGAAGAATTAATTATAACAGCCAATGAAAATCAAGGCACACCGATCACTAATACTCCACAAGAAGAGAAGATCGATGATGTTCAGGAAAAAGAACTAACAAGCCAAATTAGCTATACGGATGTTGCACCTATTAAAAATGAAAATTCTATTAATGGTAAGTTGCTGACTCGAAATGAATATATAAAAGAGAATACAATTGATGCAGCTTCTACAGTAAAACAAGGAATAGATTCTAATAGATCTTTTCTAAGCGCGACTACCCCACCTATCATAATGGAAGGAAGGTTAATTGCTGATATAGCTAGTTCTCAAGCTAAATCAGGTAGTGGTAAATATATGAACGCTAACTTTCTGCGACCGATTGATTTGGCTTTGCCTCTATCTATTATTGAACCATCTACTTTATTGCACTTGACTCCAAAAAAGAACGAAACATATTTTCAGCCAAATAAGAGCATTCAATTTAGTCAATTTGAGTTGGTCTACTCTCGATCATTAATTACAAAGAAGTCAGTCTCAGGATTGTCGGAAGCGGTTATTGACCTAAAAGCGAATGCTGAGCAAAATTCTTCGGTTACCACAATAGGATTAAATCTCATCAACCATCATAAGTGGTTAACTTATGGCATCGGAGTGCATTATTTTAAGCAGGAAGAGAGAGTTCAGTATGATATTATTGATGGAGAGATAAGAAATGTAACTTCTTACGATACAACGTATAACATTGTCAATACGAACTACTCTAGTAATGGCCATCCTGTAATTTTGATTGAGAACAAAATAAATCAAGTGAATACACCAACTTATGTTGAGTTTGGAAACCGCTTGATTGGAACAAATATTTTTGAACGAATTCAAGTTCCTGTATTTATTGGTGCAAGTAAGCAAATTAGGCATTGGACAGCAGAATTAAGGACAGGGCTAGTCGCTAACTATTCCTTACATCAAAGCGGAGCTTATATAAATGAAGATTTGAATGAGTTAGTTGGTTTTGAAGGTCGTAATCAATTCAATGATTTAATTCTTAGCCAAACTAATAACATAAGTATTGGTTATCAGCTAAACGAAACCTTTTCTGTAGGAGGTAGGCTGAATTATGAGTTTGATTTAACCTCTGTCACTACAGATTACAATAGCCGCCTAAGAACTACAAGAGGTGGAGTCTATATAGTATATAGACCTAGGTAGTATTTTACTAAAAGATAGTACAAAAAAACGCCCATTGATTGCTCAATGGGCGTTTTTGTATGATATAAAGATATTCTTAGTTTTTAGACATTCTCTTTCTGTCCGTTTCGTTTAAGTAGATCTTTCTTAATCGGATTGATTTTGGCGTAAGCTCTACATACTCATCATTCTGAATATATTCTAACGCTTCCTCTAAGCTAAACTTAATTGGAGGCGCCAATCTCACCTTATCATCAGCACCTGACGAACGCATGTTTGACATTTTCTTAGACTTGGTAACGTTGATTACTAAATCTCCGTCTCTTGAATTTTCTCCAATTACCTGACCTGCATAAACGTCTTCTCCCGGCTCGATAAAGAATTTACCTCTATCCTGTAGCTTGTTCAAGGCGTATGCAAATGAGTTACCTGCTTCCAATACAATCATAGAACCGTTGATTCTACCTGCGATTTCACCTTTATATGGCTGGTACTCTTTAAATCGGTGCGACATAATTGCCTCACCTGCAGTAGCAGTCATCAATTGGTTTCTAAGTCCGATAATTCCTCGAGATGGAACTTCAAACTCCAATACCATTCGCTCACCTTTAGGTACCATTGATAGCATTTCACCTTTTCGTTTGGTGACCATTTCTACGGCTCTACCCGAAACATCTTCTGGTAAGTCAATGGTTAACTCTTCTACCGGCTCACATTTTTTGCCATCAATTTCTTTGATAATTACACGTGGTTGCCCAACTTGTAATTCATATCCTTCACGACGCATGGTTTCAATCAATACCGATAAGTGAAGTACACCTCTACCATACACAATGAATGATTCAGCTGTGCTACCAGGTTCTACTCTAAGTGCTAGGTTTTTTTCTAATTCTTTATCTAATCGCTCTTTAATGTGTCTTGAAGTTACCAATTTACCCTCTTTTCCGAAGAATGGAGAATCATTAATGGTAAACAACATGCTCATAGTCGGTTCATCAATCGCGATGCTTTCTAATGCTTCAGGGTTCTCAGCATCTGCAAGTACATCGCCAATTTCAAAACCTTCTAAGCCAACAACCGCAGCAATATCCCCTGCTTGAACTTCTTCAACTCGAACTTTTCCAAGCCCTACGAAGCTGTATAATTCTTTAATTTTTACTTTGGATGACTTTCCATCTCTTTTAATCAATGAAACGGTCATGCCTTCCTTAAGTGCTCCTCTTTTAAGTCGACCAATTGCAATACGACCGGTATAGTTAGAGTAGTCTAATGAGGTGATCAACATTTGGGTATTACCTTCTGGTACTTTGTAAGAAGGAATGTGCTCCAAAATAGAATCTAACAGTGGAGTAATGTCTTCCGTTTTATCTTTCCAATCTAAAGAGAACCATTCTTCTTTAGCAGAACCATAAACTGAAGGAAAATCTAATTGCTCTTCAGTAGCATCTAACTGGAACATTAAATCAAAAACTGCTTCATGCACTAAGTCAGGCGTACAGTTTGGTTTATCTACTTTGTTGATAACTACAATTGGCTTCAACCCCATTGCAATAGCCTTTCCAAGCACAAATCGTGTTTGAGGCATAGGACCTTCAAAAGCATCTACCAATAGCAATACACCATCAGCCATGTTTAGAACTCGCTCTACTTCTCCGCCAAAATCTGCGTGACCAGGAGTGTCAATAACGTTAATTTTAACGTCTTTATATACCATTGAAACGTTTTTAGAAAGAATGGTAATTCCTCTTTCTCGTTCCAAATCGTTGTTGTCCATAATTAATTCCCCTACTTTTTCGTGCTCTTGAAAAAGTTTTCCCGCCGCTAGTAATTTATCTACCAAAGTCGTTTTACCGTGGTCTACGTGGGCAATAATTGCGATATTTCTAATGTCTTGCATGGTGTTGTAAAATTGGCCGCAAAGTTACAGTTTTATTCGTTCTTATTTTCTTATTTATTTTTTCAAATAAAAAAAGGTGATTAGCCATCTAATCACCTTCATAACAATCGTTATTTCTTTCCTATTTTTCCTCTCTCGGATGCGCTACGTTTACTTTGAGATTTCGCTCCATAAATTCGTAACCATCTAGTGCTTCTACTGCTTTGCTTCCGGCATCTTCTACTGCCATTTCTACAAATCCGAATCCTTTAGATCGACCGCTAAATTTGTCAGTTATAATTTTAACTGATACTACATCGCCATATTCTGCGAATAGATTCCCTAAGTCATCTTCTGTGCACTTGTAAGGAATGTTTCCTACGTAAATATTCATAATACAAATTAAATAATTTAGGTACAAAGTAAATAAATTATTTCAAACTTCAAATAGTTTACAAGATTAATATTGAATGAACTATGTTAATTCAATGTAAACGTTCTATTTTAAATCACTCTTAAAGTTCTTCTGATATTCTTCCCAAGGGATTTCTTTGAAGTTATCTTCATTTAAAAAATGTAGAATAGGTTCGATGGTTTCTGGTGTTTGATAACCGGGAACAGATTGGATGAGGTTAAAGGTTTCATCGAGGTATACGATGGTTGGGTAGCTCATTTTTCCTTGCATTAGTGCAATGGCCATATTGTGTGGATTTCTTCTTCTCGTTGGGTTTTCATTTACGAATGTTTGATTTCCAACGGTTACCGTGTCTTTTCGCTCTGCATCTAATTTTACAGCATAAAAGTTTTCTGAAATATAAGCAGCTATGGTCGGGTTAGCAAAGGTGGTTGCATCCATTCGTTTGCACCATCCGCACCAATCGGTGTACACATCAATAATGACTTTTTTTGGATTTTCTGAAGTGCGTGCAAAAGCTTCTTCAATAGAGATCCATTCTATTTTTGATTTTTTTTGTGCTGTTGCTGCAAATGCAAACAATAGCAGGAGGGAAGTAAATAGGAAATTTTTCATGGCTTAAAAATAATCAAGTTTCTAAATACTATCGGAGTAGGTATGCCGACAATTTGTTCGTTTTTTGTTAAAAAATCAAACTGTAAACGCAAAAGGTATGCCTTTTTATTCCGCATCAAACGTAAAATCCTCTCCATCCATTAAGCCTGTAATAAGGCGACCTTCAGTTTTTACTTTGTATTGTTTTGCATTTTGCTTGGAATAGATAATCCGTTGCGGAAAATCATGTCTAGAATTACGAAAGGTCCAAACGTCTTCTTTCCGTTTGGTTAGTGTGAACAAAATAGGACCACTTTTCTCGAGTGTTACCACATAGCATAGCGCCCCATGGATGTTTTTGATGCTTAATTGCTCTCGAAAGATGGTGTCGTTTCCCTTTAAATGCACTCCATATCCCTCTAATTCATTTTGGGAATTGATGGCCCAATGTTCTAAAACCACATTGTTATCTTCATCTATTGCTTCCCAATCGCCTACGAGCCAGTATAGGTTTGATAAAGGTTCATTGGCTAAGGGAATGTCTTTTTTCTTGTTTCCTTTTATAAATACGAAAACTGAAAGAAAAAGAAGACCAATTAGCAGTCCTACAACGAAGTATTTGATTCCGGGTTTCATCGGATTAGTGTATTCCGTGCATCCATTTTCTTAGCGTAGGAACGAGTAACAATAGAATTACTGCTGCTGCTCCAACCACATATACGCCCCAAACCATATAGGTGTCTTGATAGACCGCTAGTGTATCCACTGTGGATGCATCAGCAGGAATATCTTCTGATGCGGTCAATTCACCAATCTTTCCGGCCATTTTATTCGCCAATGATATGGATAAAAACCATGCACCCATTACAAAACCAACAGCTTTTTTAGGCGATAATTTGGTAATCATTGATAATCCTACAGGAGATAAACTTAACTCACCAGAGGTGTGGAAAAGATACATGATGATTAGAAAGATAACCGGCACCATTCCATCAACGGAGAAGAATTGCGCACCAAATACAATTACACCAAAACCTAATGCGAGTTGAGACAGTCCCAACACAAACTTCATTGGTGTAGAAGGTTCTTTTCCCTTATTTCTTAATTTAATCCAAATCCATGAGAAGAGCGGAGCTAGAATAATAATGAAGAAGGAATTGAAAAATTGAAAGATAGAGGCGGGAAGCTCAGATCCTAAAATCATTCGATCTACATTTCTTGCTGTAAACAAGGTAATAGATCCACCTGCTTGTTCAAATAATGCCCAGAAAACCGCATGAAATACGAACAAAACAACAACCACCCAAAGGCGCTGACCTTCCACTTTCGTTTCTTGCTTGTAAGCCATGAAAAGAAGCACTCCTAAAATAGCAATACTGAGCGTAATAAGAATTGTTGTTACTACATCACTCAGGTTGAGAAAAAGAGAGGTGATGGGCACAAATATTAGCGTACCGATAATGGTCCACAGTTGCTGTTTCTTCAGCTTTGGATTCATTATTTTGGTAAAACCATCGGCCTCCTTCTGTAGAGCTAGTCTTCTGTCTTCCTCTGTTCCTTGAAGTAGTTTTACATCGTTCTCCTCAATTACATCAGGAAAATCTTCCATAGAACCCGGGTTGATTCCTTTAGAGCCTAATGCTTTAGGTCCAGCTAACCAAAATACCAATAATCCCACTAGCATACCTATTCCAGCTAATCCGAAACCATAATGCCAGCTAATTTGCTCTCCAACGTATCCACAAGTTACAATGGCCAATAATGCACCAATATTTACACCCATGTAGAAAATGGTAAAAGCACCATCTTTTCTACTGTCATTTAAACCGTAGAAGTTTCCTAAAAATGAAGATATGTTGGGCTTAAAGAAACCGTTTCCAATAATAATCAGCGTCAGGGAAAGGAAGAACAGTTGCATGTTTCCACTGAAGAACATTCCTTCTAGCGAAAGCGCAAAGTGTCCGGCCATCATTAATATACCACCGAAAAGGATGGCTTTTCTAAAGCCTAAAATTTTATCAGCTAAAATACCGCCGACCACTGGAAACAAGTAAACCATGGCCGTGTAGGAACCATAAATCCCTAACGCCTTACTGTCGGCTTCTTGCTGACTTAATTCACTAAATAATTCTTGAACCATGTACAGGGTAAGAAGCGCGCGCATACCGTAGTAAGAAAAACGCTCCCACATTTCTGCGAAAAATAGGATGAATAATGCTTTTGGGTGAAGCTTTCTATTGCTGTAAATTATAAACGGCACCCAAATGAGTACGAATACCCATGAGACAACCATTATTCCAAATCCTAAATCCATGATCGATTAATTTAACGTTTAAATACTTGGTTTGTCCGCGATTTCAAATCCTTCTGCTTCTTCATTGTGTGAACCTTCTTTGACATCTTCAGCGCCATGCGTTAATCGTTTCAAAGGCTTTAAAAGCGCAATAACCAATAACCCAATAACTGTACAAAAGATAGCTATACCTGTAAAGATTTCAAGTTCACCCGCAGATTGTGACCATTCTCCAACCAGCCCTGCTACTTTGTTTCCGAGACCTGTAGCGGCAAAATAAGCACCCATCATTAATGAAGCGTACTTTAGTGGTGCTAACTTGGTAATAAACGATAGGGCAACAGGAGATGCGCATAATTCACCGACAGTGTGGAATAGATAAGCTAATACTAACCAATACATTGCAGATTCACCTTGAGCTTCAAATTCCAAAGAAGCTGCTGACATAAACAAAAATCCCCAACCCATTATAATTACTCCAATAGCCATTTTAAATAAGGAGGAAGACTCTTTCCCTTTCTTTTTCCAGCTGTACCAGAATGCAGCAATTGGAACACCTAAAGTAATAATGAAAAAGGCATTTACTGATTGAAACCACGAAGCAGGAACTGTAAAGTCTAAAAACCCTAAATATAGATCAGTTTTTTGAGCAGTATAGATATTCATAAGTCCACCTGCTTGTTCAAATGCTCCCCAGAATACGATAATTAATAGGAATGAAATTAACATCACTTTCATTCGGTCTACTTCTACTTTGTTAAGAGGTCGTTTTTTGGCTGCAGCCTCAATTGGCGATAAATCTTTGGTAGCTTCACCTACACCGGTTAGAAATTTTTGACCCCAAACAAATACTGCTTGTCCTAATAACATACCAATTCCTGCTAGGCCAAATCCATAATGCCATCCCCAGTTTTCTCCAAGGTATCCAACAGCCAATGCTGATAAAAATGCACCTACATTAATTCCGATGTAAAAAATGGTAAATCCCTTGTCTCTTCTGTCGTCTCCAGGAGGGTATAGTCCACCTACCATGGTAGAAATGTTGGGTTTTAAACCACCAACGCCTAAAACAATAAGTGCTAATCCGGCATAAAAGGCCCATAGCGCCTCTACAGCTAAAATTCCGTGGCCAAAACATAGTAAAATCCCTCCTAACATTACTGTTTTTTTCTGACCTAAGACCTTATCAGCTAAAATACCACCTGCAATAGACATTACATATACTAGCATGGTGTATGTTCCATAAAGTGATAACGCATCACTTTCTTCCCATCCAAACCCGGGATTATCTCCATTTACAGAGCTAATTAAAAACAATACTAAAATAGCTCTCATTCCGTAGTAGGAAAACCGCTCCCATAATTCTGTAAAAAACAAAATATACAATCCTTTTGGGTGGCCCCACAACTCATCCTTTCTTTCCATATGCTTAGGTATTCTAAAATTTAAGTGCCCTAAAGTAGTAAATTTTAACTTTAGTTACTGATTTAATCAAATTCTTATAAATTCTCTTTAATAAAATTGGTCATCTGTGTGTACAGGTAGAAACGCGTATTTCCTCCGTAGATGCCATGGTTTTTATTAGGATAGGCAAATTGATCAAATTGCTTGTCTGCGTTTATTAAAGCGGTAGTCATTTCTGCTGTATTCTGAAAATGTACATTATCATCAGCCGTTCCATGAATCAATAAGTATTTACCTTCTAACTTTTCTACGTGATTGATTGGAGAATTGTCATCATAGCCTTCAGGGTTTTCCTGTGGCGTTTGCATGTATCTTTCTGTATAAATGGAATCGTAAAAACGCCAGTTGGTTACAGGTGCTACCGCAATGGCCATTTTAAATTCGTCCGCTCCTTTCAATAATAGATTGGAAGACATAAAGCCACCATAACTCCAACCTTGCACACCTATGCGTTCGCCATCAACATAAGGTAGGGTAGCAAAATAACGTGCAGCTTCTATTTGGTCTTCTACTTCTAATTTTCCCAATTGTTTGTAGGTGCACTTTTTAAATTCAGCACCTCTCGCTCCAGTTCCTCGATTATCTACCGAAACTACGATGTATCCCTGCTGTGCCAGCATTTGGTGCCAAAAGTAATTCGAACTGCCCCAACTGTCTGTTACCGTTTGTGAGCCCGGACCACCATAAATAGTCAAGAATACAGGGTATTTTTTAGAAGCGTCAAAGTTGGCTGGTTTGATCATCCATGCGTTTAGTGATACACCTTGAGAAGTTTCAAAAGAGAAAAACTCTTTTGGAGCAATGGCTAATTTATCAAGCTTTTCATTCAACGCTTTATTGTCTTCTAATACCCGCTTTACTTTCCCATCGTTTGTGTTTAAGGTAATGTAGTAAGGGTGGTTAGCATCGGTATGGTAATTGATAAAATAGTCGAAAGAAGTGCTAAAAGAGGCGTTGTTTGTACCTGCTTTATCCGTCAGTTTTTTCTTGCCTTTTCCATTTAGGCCTATGCTATAAATGTGGCGTTCCATTGGAGAAACTTCAGCCGATTGAAAGTATATTTTCTTGTTTTTACTGTCTATTCCATACAATTCGGTAATATCATAATCGCCTGAAGTAATTTGCTTTGCTTTTCCTCCTTTAATAAATTGCTGATATAAATGATTAAACCCATCACGCTCGCTCAACACAATAAAGCTTTTCTGATCATCTAGAAACTCAATGAAGTAAGGCATCTCGATATAGGTAGTAGAAGTTTCCGTAAACGCCGTTTTCACCTTCCCGCTTTTAGTGTCAGCGATATTGATATCTAATTCATTTTGGTGCCTATTGCTGCAAAGTAGTGCTAGTTGGTCCGCAGTCTTAGTCCACTGAATTGCAGTAACATATTCATAAGGCTTGTTGAGCTCAATATCAACTGTTTTTGAATTTTCTAAATGGTAAACGTGGATACTAACTTTAGAATTTTCCTCACCTGCTTTTGGATATTTAAATTCATAATCAGTAGGGTAGAGGCTGCCGTACATGGCCATGTTGAATTGTTTCACATTGCTTTCATCGAATTTATAATACGCGATTTGGCTGCCATCATTTGACCATTCAAAAGCTTGAACCAATACCAACTCTTCTTCATACACCCAATCAGATGCACCGTTGATGATTTTATTGATTTCTCCATCGGTTGTAATAGCTGTTTCTTTCATGGTTTTCAAATCCACATAAAAGAGGTTATTGTCTCTAACAAACCCAACCTTGTTAGCACCCGGAGAGAAGGTGGCATACATTTGCTTATTTCCGTCTGTTAATTTATCTACTTCTCCCGTAGCTAGGTTAACAACATAATATTGAGCCTTAGAAGAGTGTCGGTAGATTTTCTCTTGTTCGCTTGCAATTAGGATTTTATTCTCATCTGCACTAAAGCTATATTCATTAATTCTGATGGTTTTTCCTTCATGTGTTAATGCACCAGGCTTGATAAGTGTATCTACAGCATTTCCTGAACTGTAGGCGTACTTTACAATGAAAGTTCCCTCTTTTGATCGTTCTAAAGTGGTGTAATGCAATCCATCATTCATGGAGGTTAAACCACTAACGTATTTAGGGCTGTAACTGTATTTTTTCCAAATGTCTTCCAATGAAATTTGCTCTTTATTCTGAGCGTTTATTGAGCCTGAAAACCCAATAACCAATGCTGTAGCAGCAAGAATGATTTTATTCATAAACGAGAAATTAATTTTACGTGGCTCGAATTTACTGAAATCTCTGCTAACGAAAAGCGATGCTATGCGTAAAAGGTGTAGAATACTAAAATACTTCGAACAGTTACGACACTAAATAGCCCTCAAATAGCTGCTTTTAGGTAAAAAATATTAGGTGTTCTACGCTGGTTTATCCACTGAGTTCTATTCAATAATTACTAAACTGGAATTTCATTGTTCTTTTTTGGTAATATGGTTTGAAAGAGGAAACCAAAAAAGATCACCAAAGCAGGACCAATTAAATTGTACCATAAATAACCAATTTCATAAATGCCTGTTCTGTTGAGGTAAAACAATACACCAATCAAAATTTGTGAAATTACTGCGGAGATAAAGATGGCATTTCCTTTTATGTACTTGAAGAAAAATGCCACTAAAAATACCCCTAAAATAGTTCCGTAAAATAATGACCCTAAGATGTTAACAGCTTCGATTAGATTCTCAAAGAGACTAGCCAAGGTAGCAAAAAGTATCGCAAAGACACCGAATAACCCTGTGAGCAATTTAGATGCTTTCAAATAATGCGTCTCAGACCCTTCCTTACGGAAGTTTCGTTTGTACATATCTACTGTGGCCGTAGATCCTAGCGCATTTAGCTCAGAGGAAGTTGATGACATGGCTGCAGAAAAGATTACAGCAAGTAGAAGGCCAATCACACCGATTGGTAAGTAGTTGATCACAAAGGTAATGAAGATGTAATCATCGTCTTTGGTTTCTGCTTTTTCATCTACTTTTAAAATCAGCGCCTTGCTCTCTTCTCTTAAAGCATCGGCTTCGTTTTGAAGTTGATTGATGGTCGCTTTATGCTGTTCGATTATAGTGGACTCTCCATTTTCTTTAGCTGCTACAAACGCGAGCTGTGCTTCTTTTTTTGTGTCAGCTAGTTGGTTATACTGATCTTCCAATTCATGAAATTCTTCAGCATAGATGGAGTTTTCTACTTTAGTAATGTTGGCCTCATTAAAGTGAATAGGAGGCGTAGTAAATTGATAAAATACAAATACCATCACACCGACGAAAAGAATAAAGAACTGCATTGGTATTTTCAGTAGGCCGTTAAACATAAGCCCTAGTCGGCTTTCTTTTACAGAACTACCTGAAAGATAGCGCTGAACCTGCGATTGATCTGTTCCGAAATAAGAGAGTTGTAAGAATAATCCGCCAATTAGCCCTGACCAAATATTATACTTAGACTCTGGATTAAATTCTGTATCTATAATGTTCAGCTTGCCCATTGCTCCTGCTATGTCTAGCGATTGACCAAAATCAATAGAGTCGCCAATAAATGAAATGAGCATTCCAAAGGCGATGAACATCCCTAAGAAGATGATTCCCATTTGCTGTTTGTGGGTTTGACTCACTGCTTTTGTTCCACCTGAAACAGTGTAGATAATTACTAAGATCCCGATGAACAAAATGGTAAAATTGAGACTCCAACCCACAATTTGAGATAAAATAATGGCGGGTGCATAAATGGTAATTCCTGCTGCTAATCCTCGTTGTATCAGAAATAAAATTGCAGTAAGTGCACGCGTTTTATTATCGAATCTTGACTCTAAAAACTCATAAGCGGTGTAGACTTTTAGTCGATAGTATAGTGGAATAAAAACAGCCGAGATGATAATCATGGCTAATGGTAGTCCAAAATAGAATTGTACAAACCCCATTCCTTCCATGTAAGCTTGGCCCGGAGTAGAGAGAAAGGTAATGGCACTAGCTTGTGTCGCCATTACAGAAAGTCCAATGGTCCACCAATTGGAGGCTTTATCTCCCAAAAGGTAGCCTTCTATGTTTTTGCTGCCGCGTGTTTTCCAAACACCATAAGCAACGATGGTAAATAATGTAGTGAGCATTACCGCCCAATCGATCCAACTTAATTCCGTCATGTATAGCCTTTATTAGAGCTAACAAGAATAAGCATTTTGAGATAAAAAGAGGGAACAGTTAGGATTTGTTAACCTTCGAAATGCAATGATAGAATAAACATCTTTGGTAACATTCGCTCAATAGGACTTGAAAAGATCGTATTGTCATCAATCAGTACATTGCTAATACCGTAAGACATTTTTCCTTCAATGGAGAACTTGAAATATGGTAAAAAGAAGTCAGTCCCTACTCCAATTTCCGCAGCGATAAAAGAAGAGGAGGTTTTTACAATTGGTTCGTCTTCTCGTGCATTATCAACGTCTTCGTTAGATGCTAAGTCCATAACATACTTTCCTCCGCCTACAATGTATGCAGCAAAATTATTTAAACGCTTCGAACGATACTTCATTAGTAAAGGTAGCTCAATGTAGGTTGACTCAACTGGCTTAATTAATGTTTCTGTAAAAGGAATACCTAGCTCCGATGTTTTAGTGAAGGTATAATTGATGTTTCGCTGAGCAAATGATAAACTTGGTAAAAATCGCAATGAAAAGAATTCATTGAAATGCAGTGCAGACACAATTCCTAATGTAAATCCGCTTTGCCCATCTACATCAATGACCAATAAAGAATCATTTACAAAGTCAATATCTCTCCTATCTAGTGTGTAATTAGCAGAATTTAGCCCTAAAGTAAATCCAAAGTGAATTCTTTTCTGCTTAAAAAGCGGTAGGTTTTCTACCTTTGGTTTCTGCGCAAAAACGCTAGAAAAAGCAAGCAATAAAATAAATGTTGTAGCAAGTTTATTGTTCATAATTCAACTTATTCTAGTCACAAACGTAAGCAGAAGATTTTTATTTCTCACCTAAATAAATACTCGCTATACCAAAAAACAAAGGAATAGTTTTTATATTACGATAGCCACATTTTTTATAGATTGCTACAAAGTCTTCACCTTCAGGGAAAGCATTTACCGATTCAGGTAAATAAGTGTAGGCTGAAGCGTCTTTAGAAACCAATTTGCCTATGGCTGGGAGGATGTTTAAAAAGTAAAAATTATAGACCTGTTTTATTGGAAACTTTTTAGGCTTAGAGAATTCTAATACAGCTGTTTTACCTCCTGTACGCAATACTCGATTCATTTCCGTCAGTCCTTTTTCAAGGTGCTCAAAGTTTCTAACTCCAAATCCTACGGTAATGGCATCAAAGTGATTGTCATCAAATGGAAGGTTTTCTGAATCGCCTAACAGCATTTCAATACGGTTGTCGTAACCTTTCTTTTTCATTTTCACTTTCCCCACTTCTAGCATACCTGAACTGATGTCGATCCCGGTTACTTTGTCTGGATTTAAGGCCAATGCCTCTATGGCAAAGTCACCAGTGCCGGTAGCCACATCTAGTACTTTTTTTGGCTGAATAGATTGTAATAGTTTGATGGCTTTTTTTCGCCAAATAATATCAATTCCCAAGGATAAAAAATGATTTAAGAAATCGTATCGAGCAGAAATGTTATTGAACATTTCAGCTACTTGCTGCTTCTTACCGTCAGCTTTGTCTTTGTAGGGTAGTACTGTTTCTTTTTTCATAATAAGGCGACTTCTTCAACTTGAACTTCAGACAGCATTAATCCATCATAATCAATTTTAAATGGTATTACATGCTTCAATTGGTTGACAAAATTTGGATTAAATGGAGCTTTAATTTTTAAGTAATTCTCTGTAAAACCATGCATAAATCCATCGTGGTTTTCCGATTCGAACAATACTGTAACGGGTTTTCCTAGTTGTTGTTCATAGAAGTACCTTTTCTTTTTGTCTGATAAAATGTGTAGTTGCTTACTTCTTTCTTTTCTTACCTCCATCGGAACCACATCAGCACTTCTTACTGCAGTGGTATTATTACGTTCTGAATAAGTGAAAACATGTAAATAAGAAATGTCTAAAGCTTTTAGGAAATGAACCGTCTTTAAAAACTCCTCGTCTGTTTCACCCGGATATCCCACAATTACATCTACTCCGATGCAAGCATCTGGCATTAGTGATTTGATTTGCTCAATTCTATTGGTGTATAATTGGGTGTCGTAACGGCGGCGCATTAACTTTAGTACAGTATCACTACCTGACTGCAATGGAATATGAAAGTGTGGTACAAAACGATTGCTGTTTGCTACAAAATCAATAATTTCGTTATTGAGTAGGTTGGGTTCAATAGAAGATATTCGAAACCGATTAATACCGCTCACTTGGTCTAATTCCTGCACCAAGTCATAAAAGTTTTCTTCTAAACCCTTACCAAAGTCTCCAATGTTTACTCCAGTTAGCACAATCTCTTTTACATCAGTTGCGGCAACTTCTTTTGCTACTTTAATAGTTTCGGCCACAGTGTTGCTTCTACTCCTGCCTCTTGCTAGAGGGATTGTACAAAAGGAGCAAAAGTAATCGCACCCATCCTGTACTTTCAAGAATGTGCGGGTTCGATCCCCAATGGAGTAAGATGGAAAAAACTCTTTCACGTGCTTAATTTCAGAAGCGACTACTTTTGAGGCCTTCTCTGCATCTACTTCTTTGATGTGTGCTAAAATGTTAAACTTTTCAGCTGCACCGAGAACCATGTTAACTCCTTTGATTTTCGAAATTTCTTCAGGCTTTAGTTGTGCATAACATCCGATAATAGCAATGTAAGCTTCAGGTGAAATTTTCTTCGCCTGCTTTACAAGTTGCTTGCACTTTTTGTCAGCGTTTTCGGTGACTGAGCATGTATTGATAATAAAAATGTCGGGCTGGTCGTGAAAATCTACACGCGCATAGCCTTCTTCTTCGAACGTTCGGGCAATACCTGAAGTTTCAGAAAAATTTAGTTTACACCCTAGGGTATAGAAAGCTACTTTTTTATTATGATTCATAAGGGGACAAAGTTACCAAAACAAGTAGTAATCTTTATTTATTCTAATTGGAATAGTGAATTATGATAAACTGCCAAAAAGTGTTTGCTCGATATTGAAGATTTAGAATAGTTATGGTTACAATTCATTATTTGTTTGTATTTTCGGAATATCTAAATAGATACTTTCGTGTTTTTTTAATTCTAGAGTATCCTTTTAATTTCAAATTTGAACCTACTTAATATCCCCACCCCAATGCATTTTAGGATTGTTCTAATTTTGGTTTTATTTCTTCATTACACTTCTATTGCCAAATCAATGGAGTCAAAGGAAAGTAATGAAATGCTAGCTAAACATTACGAAGGGATTAACGATAGTTTACATTATGTTTATTCTTTAGCTGCATTGTCAGAGCTATCAGTGTCTGACACAGGTTACTTGAAAGCAGCCCTAAATGTATCAGTAGCAGCAGAGAAAGTATCCCTTTTAGATACGTCTGAGCAAATTTTAAATAGGGTGACCCCTATGCTTCAAGAAAGCAAGGATAGTTTGATGACTTCGATTTACTACTTAACCAAAGCTAAGGTGCTAGCAAAGAGGGGGAACCTAGTATCTGCTGAAGAAGAAATTCTCAAATCAATTGCGTATGCTTTACCTGCTTTTGGTATTGAGCTAGCAAAGGCCTACAATACCTACGCAGCAATTCTTTTCAGAAAGTGGGATCAAGATAATAGTTTGAAATACCTATTCAAAGTCAGTGAAATCTATACTAGAGATTCTTCCATTGTGATTGAATATGCGAACAGTTTAAATAATATTGGAAATATATATCAAGAGATTGGAAACTTCGACAAGGCATTGGTTTACCACAGAAAAGCGTCTAATATATACAGGAAGAATGAAAAGTGGGCACAGCAAACTATAAGTCATAATAATATTGCTGTTTCACTTATAAAGCTAAAGCGATACGATAGTGCTTCTTATTATTTAAACCGTGTATTAAAAGATCCGCATAATTTTTCTAATTCTCACATTAGTGGTAAGGCTTATTTAAATCTCGGGATTATTTTCTTGAATCAAGAAAAATACAAGAAATCAATTGCTTACTTTCAAAAATCGTATTCCATTTATGAGAATAATGGAGATAAAATGGGTCAAATAATTTGCTTGTTCTCTTTAGGTGAGGCCTTTGTTTACGATAATCAACTCGATGAGGGCGAAGAGGTCTTAAATAGTGCATTAATGCTTATTAAGGAGTTGGGAGTCAATCGTTACTTTAGAGAGGTTCATAATTTGCTTTATGAATTAAATGTTGAAAGAAAAGATTACAAGGAAGCATTAAAGTACCACAAAGCATATTCAGATTTTCAGGATTCTATCTATGATAATATTGAATCTAGGATTCTGGATATGATGGAATTAAAATATAATTCAGAGAGAAAATCGTTTAAAGACAGCTTAAATCTTGTTAGAAAAAATAATCTTATTGCAGTGGCGGCAGCGAAGAGAGAGCAAGAGCTAGAAGATGAGCTGATTCTTAGAAATCTACTATTGACATGTTTAGTTTTTGCTGCAGGTATAATCATCCTGTTTTTTAATCGATATAAAATTCAAAAGAAGAATAACGCGATTATTGATGCCACCAATGAGGAACTAAAAAAGACGTTGATTAGTAAAGAGGAAAAAGAATTATTGCTCAAAGAAATTCATCACCGTGTAAAAAATAATTTGCAGATTATTTCAAGTTTAATGCGGCTTCAATCAAATATTACTGCTGAATATCGATTAAAAGCAAACTATCAAGAAATGCAAGGTCGTATCAATTCTATGGCTTTAGTTCATGAGCAATTGTATGGTGCTACTGACTTTTCAGTTATTCGCGTAGTGGATTACACCAATATTCTCATTGATAGAATTCAAAAGGTGTATTCGTGTAATGGCGCTCAAGTAAATAAACGAATAGAAATTGAAGAATTGACAATCGAAATTTTAATTCCCCTTGGTTTATTATTAAATGAGTTACTTACCAATTGCTTTAAGTATGCCATTCTGGATGATTCGGGTGTGATTGATATTAAAGTTTCCACTACAGAGAAGGGGGGAAGGTATTTATTAGTTCATGATAACGGACCCGGAGTTGATGATGTAGAAAATGTTTTTAATAAAGGAACATTTGGTGGAGAGCTATTTAAAACATTGATTGATCAGTTAGATGCTTCTTATAAATTAACTTCTAGTGATGGGTTTAAAGTAGAGGTGTTCTTCTAGCGTTATGCACCTAATTGATTATAATGATTATCTTTTATATAACTACAGCTAGATCTTGAAGCAATTAAAGTTATGAATAATCTTGCCGCTGCATTCAAAAAATATAAGTAATCAGAAATTGTAAATTTTTATTTTTCGAACTTTAAGCTTAAATTCAGATTTAATTTGGTCAATTTCGCAGCGTGAAACGAATTCTATTTATTAGCTTAGCTTTTAGTGCTCTTTTTTCTTGCACAACTAAGGACTCTTCCTTAAAGAATTATTCCATATTTAGATATAATGAATCGAATGGGATTTCTTCTTTGGATCCTGCCTTTGCTCGTAATATCGAAAATATATCAGCAGTGAATCAAATCTACAATGGTTTAGTGCAGATGGACAGTCAATTAAATGTAAAGCCATGCATCGCTAAGTCTTGGAGTGTCTCTGATGATCGACTAACATATGCATTTCACCTTCGTTCTGATGTAAAATTTCATTCCCACGATTTATTTGATAATCCTAATGAACGAAAAGTTCGAGCTTATGATTTTGTATACTCTTTTCAGCGTTTAGCGAGTGAAGAGTTAGCATCGCCTGGTGCCTGGGTGCTTAATTTTGTTGCTCGTGATGCTAAGGGAAAATTAGCAGTTACTGCTGAAAATGATACCACATTAATAATACAACTGACAGAGCCTTTTCCTCCTTTTTTAGGTATCCTTACTATGCAATATTGTTCAGTAGTTCCCCATGAAGTAGTATCGGCATTTGGAAGTGATTTTAGGTCTAATCCCATTGGTACAGGACCCTTTAAGTTTAAGTATTGGAATGAGTCAAATAAGTTAGTATTACTAAGAAATAATGACTATTTCGAGAAAGATGAGTTTGGGAAATCTCTACCTTATTTAGATGCGATAAATGTTACCTTCAATAAAGACGAAGAGGTAGCGTTTCTTAAGTTTTTGAAGGGAGATTTGGATTATCTCTCGGGACTAAATGGAAGTTATAAAGATGAGATTTTAAATAGTGATGGGCAGCTTCGATCTAAGTATACAGAACGTTTTGCTATGATTACAACTCCATATTTAAATACGGAATATTTAGGATTCAACCTCTCTGCAAAAACGATGCTCGACTCTACATCTCCTTTAGTGGATGAACGTGTTCGTAAAGCAATTAACTATGGGTTTAATCGTCGAAAGATGATGTTGTATTTGCGAAATGGGATAGGTACACCTGCTGAACAAGGCTTTATACCACAAGGTCTTCCGGGGTTTAATAGTAACTTGCTAGGATATTCATATGATACGGATACTGCCTTAGCACTCTTAGCATCTGCAGGATATTCTACAGCGAACCCTTTACCTCCTATCACATTAAATACCACTGCTCAATATTTAGACCTTTGCGAATTTATCCAGCACGAATTAAAAGGGATTGGAATTGAACTGTTGATTGAAGTTAATCCATCTGGTACTCACAACGAGATGGTAGCAAATGGTGAGCTGGTCTTTTTTAGAAAATCATGGATTGCTGACTACCCAGATGCTGAGAATTATTTAGCTTTATTTTACAGTAAAAATAAAGCTCCTAATGGTCCAAATTACACTCGATTTGAGGATAAGGTATATGATAGCCTTTATTCTTCATCACTATCAACTATTGATGATTCGCTGCGCATAATGTACTACATGCAGATGGATGAGATTATTATCGAAAATGCAGTAATTATTCCGTTGTTCTATGATCAGGTAGTACGCTTTGCACCAAACTATATTGAGGGTTTAGGAATTAACCCAATGAACCTACTATCACTTAAAAGAACAAGAAAGCCAAAGACCTAAAACTCTAAAGAATGACCAAAAAAAAATTATGCCTTTATTTTTTTATAACTATTACGACCTATGTTTTTGGAAATAGTAAAGAAATAAAAGACTACCACTATTGGAATCAATTAGCCAAAAGTAAAAAATTTGAGAATGACAGTTTATTTCATTTGTATGCGAGTAGAGCGTATGCAACATGTCCTCAAAACTCTAACGATTACATCGCTACTTCTCTTCAGTATGCAAGTGCTAAGCTCACAATTTCTGAGCTAGACTCTTCCTTGGCGATAATAAAGTCAGTCTACACTAAAATTGATAAAAACACTCAGCCTGTATTGTTAGGCAGATATTACTATTCACTATCTGCTATTCAATTACATAAAGGGCTTTTAGCGCAAGCAGAATCAAATGCGCTTTTGGCTGTAAATTCAATTGGAGATCAGTCTAAAGTAGACCTTGCTCAGACTTATAATCTTTTATCTGCGGTGTATTTTAGTTTGAATAAAACAAAACAGAGTTTAGAGACTTTACTTAAAGTTCCCACATTGTTTCCTAAGAATGAAATACATGTTCAGTTAGCCAAGGCTTATAATAACATGGGGAATGTGTATATAAGTATAGGGGAGTTTGATAAAGCACTATTGCACTTCAAACTCAGTGCTCAAATAGATAGTAGTTTGGGTAATTTGAGCAGTCTTTTGGTTGCTTATACTAATATTGGCTTGAGTTATAATACTGTTGGAGAGTTAGATAGTGCTAGCTACTATTTCAATAAAGTGATTAATTCTCCTTATAATTATAGTTTTTCCATTATTTCTAGCAAAGCATATTTAAACTTAGGTATTGTTTATTTAAATAGAGCTGATTATGCTGAAGCAATAACTTGCTTTAAAAAGTCTAAAGAAATCTGTGAGGTTAATTCAGATAAAATCGGAATTATTATAGCCTTGATCAATATGGGAGAGGCGTATACGAATATTGGAGATTTAGAAAGTGCTGACCACAAGTTGGCTGAGGCTCTAGCTCTATCAAGAAAGATGGGAGATAGTCGTTACCAGGAGGCAATCTATGAGCGATTAGTAGAGGTTAGTTATCAAAGAAAGGATTATAAGAAAGCTTTAGGATATCAAAGTAACTACATTGCATTAAAAGATTCCATGTATGATGATGTAGAAGGTAAGGCACTTGAAAATTTAGAGTCTAAATATGAAAAGGAACGTGAGCTTCTTCAAGATAGTTTGGACTTGGTTCGTCAGAATAATTTATTAGCCCTAACGCAGGAGAAGCGTTCTCAAGAGCTTGAAAGTGAGCAGAACATCAGGAATTTACTAAGTATCTGCTTACTATTTTCCGGAGGGATGTTTTTCTTACTTTACAGTAAGTATCGAGCAGAAAAGAAAAGTAATGCTATTATTGATTCCACAAATGAAGAGTTAAAGAAGACGTTGCTAAGCAAAGAAGAAAAGGAACTGTTGTTGAAAGAAATACATCATAGAGTAAAAAATAACTTGCAGATTATTTCCAGCCTCATGCGTTTACAATTAAATACTACCTCAAACTTTCAATTACGGGCCAATTATCAAGAAATGCAAGATCGCATAAATTCTATGGCCTTAGTTCACGAGCAATTATATGGTTCAAATGATTTTTCAACTATTCAGGTAGGAGAGTATGCTAATCGTTTAGTCGATAGAGTTCAGAGTGTATACTCAGGAGGGGATGTAGAAGTAATTAAACAAATCGAAATTAAAGAAATGACCATTGAGACGCTTATTCCGTTAGGATTATTGGTAAACGAATTATTGACGAATTGTTTTAAATATGCTGTTAGTGGTGATGATAGTAGAATCGAAATTGTACTAGCCAACCTAAAAGAAGGCAGGTACCTTAAGGTAGAGGATAACGGACCCGGTGTAGAAGATATTGATGCGGTATTTGATAAAGGAACATTTGGAGCAGAATTGTTTAAAACACTTGTTGAGCAGTTGGACGGAACATATACAATCACCTCTGAAGGAGGGTTTAAAGTAGAGGTTTTCTTCTAAGTATATTTCAATTATTTAGCACAAAAAAAAGCCGCATATTGCGGCTTTTTTTGTGCTAAAAACTATTTTAGTCCTCCATCTCTTCTGCTCTTCTAATGCGTTGCATATCATTTTCTGTAGATTTTCTGTCTGCCTTTTCTTTGTAGAGTTTGAATCTGCTAGGCTCCATTCGTGGTGGCCAATAGTTGTTATTTCGATTAATATCTGCTGTTTCCAAGTTTGGGTCTAAGTTGATAGCAACTACCTCTTTTTCAAAGTAAAATAGCTTCTTTACTGTTTTGTCACCCATTCTCCATACTTCGGCAGGAATATGTTGCTTATCCTTTGTTCCATCAGCAAACTCAAATCCTACAATAATGGGCATTGGAATTCCTCCCGGAGATGAGAAAGTTACATTGTACAAGTTGAGTGGTTTCTCTAAAATTTCTTTTTGCTCCTCATTTAGCCCTCTTAGATAATTTTCATATGCTTTCTCATCGATTTTTGTCGGCTCAAAAGGATCGTAGTTGTTGTAGAAATCATTTGCTTTTTCATCAGTAACTACGACAGTTTTCGGAGCTAAGTCTTTGTTTCTAATGGTTCCAATAAATGCGTTTTTATCTTCTTCAGCCCACGCTTTCTGTATAGCCATTTCTTTACTCGGCTCTCTGGTATCAACTTGCAACCACTCTACTTTGTCTAGAGAGATATCTACGTGGTCTGTAGTGAAAAACCATCCTCTCCAAAACCAATCTAAGTCCACGGCCGATGCATCTTCCATTAGGCGAAAAAAGTCTGCAGGTGTTGGGTGCTTAAACATCCATGTTTGTGCGTATTGCTTAAAGGCATGGTCAAAGAGTTCACGCCCCATAACAGTCTCCCTTAATATATTTAAAGCAGTAGCAGGCTTTCCATAGGCGTTGTTACCAAACTGGAAAATTGATTCAGAGTTTGTCATGATTGGTGAAATATTGCTTTTATCACCTTTCATGTAATCTACAATTTTGTATGCAGGGCCTCTTCTCGATGGGTAGTTTACATCCCACTCTTGTTCAGCCATGTATTGACAAAACGTATTCAAACCTTCATCCATCCAAGTCCACTGTCGTTCGTCAGAATTTACAATCATCGGGAAAAAGTTATGACCTACCTCATGAATAATCACTGAAATTACCCCATACTTTGTTCTGTCAGTGTATGTGCCATCTTTTTCTGGTCGACCATAGTTAAAGCAAATCATAGGGTATTCCATTCCTATTCTTTTTGAATTAACAGAAATTGCAACAGGATATGGATAGTCAAAAGTATGTGCAGAATAACTTCTTAAGGTATGTGCTACAGCTCTTGTCGAGTATTGTTCCCAAACAGGATTACCTTCTTTAGGGTAGTATGACATTGCCATAACCGTTCTGTTACCAAATTCAACAGCCATCGCATCCCACATAAACTTTCTAGATGATGCGAAGGCAAAATCACGCACGTTTGTAGCCTTGTATTTCCATGTTTTGGTTCCTTTTGCTTTTTCTTTTTCGTTTTCTTCAGCCTCTTCTTGCGTAATTATAAGTACAGGAGCTTTTGTATTTTCTTTTGCTTTAGCATAGCGCTTGCGTTGAGTAGACGTCATTACATCATTCATGTTTTGAAGCTCACCTGTGGAAGCTACGACATGGTCCGCAGGAACAGTTATATTTACTTCATAATCACCGAATGGTAGGGTAAATTCACCACGTCCTAAGAATTGCTTGTTTTGCCATCCTTCAGCATCATTATATACGGCCATTCGCGGAAAGAATTGAGCAATGGTATACAAGTAATTGTCTTCTTCTTCAAAATATTCATAACCTGATCGACCTCCAATTTTCATGCGATCATTGATGTTGTACCACCACTTAATTTTAAAAGAAGTGCTTGCACCTGGCTTCAATGGCTGTGCTAGATCAATCCGCATCATGGTTTTATTAACCGTATAGTCAAGGTCTCTACCTCTGCTATCAGTTACTTTTTCAAGTTTAAAACCACCATCAAACGGGTTAATGTATTTGTCTAATGCTTCAAAACTCAAGCTATCACCAATATTCATTGATTGAATTTTTCTGGTATCGGAGTCTTTTGATCGCATATTTTGGTCTAATTGCACCCACAAATAAGGTAGCATATCCGGTGAGTTGTTGGTATAAGTCACTGTTTCATCTCCATTAATACGTTGATTTTCATCATCCAAGGTAATGTTCATTACGTAGTCAGCCTTTTGCTGATAGTAATCATGCCCCGGATAGCCTGAAGCTGTTCGAAATGCATTTGGAGTTGGCAGTTCGTTGTAGAGCTGCTTGAAATAGCTTTTATTGGTGTTGTTGCTTTGAGCATATGCAGCCGAAGAGATGAAAAATATGGCTGCTAAAAAGAGTAATTTTTGAAAACGCATAAGTATATTAAATAAAGTGTGTAGTAATCATATAAAGTGAAACAAAGGCTGCAATTAAACTTAACCCTTTTTTCCACCAATTAAACTTGAATTTGAAAAACGTTAAAAGTACGTATTGTAAAACAAACAATGCCAGAACGAAAATTATTTGACCCACCTCGACACCTACATTAAAAGCAAACAATGGCTTAAGTAGAGAGGTGTCTTTGCCTAATAAAGACTGGAAGAAGTTAGAAAAACCCATCCCATGGATTAGTCCAAATATACCTGCGATCCAAAACCCTGCTCGTTGAACTTGCTGATTGTTTCTATGACTAATAAATTGATAAATAGCTGTTATAAAAATAGTGACTGGTATCAAAAACTCAACGAGACTTGCATTTAAAGGAATGAAGCCAAGCGTGACAAGAGCTAAGGTAACTGAGTGACCGATTGTAAATGCCGTTACTTGCAATAAAATTGACTTTATATCACTCCAATAAAATGAAGCCATTAAGGCAGCGATAAATAACATATGGTCATAACCATTGAAGTCGGTTATATGCTCGAGTCCTAAGACAAAATAGGTAGAAAAATTCATTGAATTTGATAAGAGATTGATGTGTTGTTTTTTCTTAAAATGGTGCTTTCTTCAAATTCTCCTACTGATAATTGAATGAGGTTTTTTTGATCTGGAAGGTTATGAGTAAATATCTCATTTCGGATAGTAATGTCCGTAATGGATACAACGTTTTTCACTTCAAGATAGCACCATGTAACATCGTATTCAATTTCTTTACCAAGATAGTTGATGGATTGTTGCTTGCCATTAATGTCGATTGAAAATAGTTGGCTGATGTAATTAGCTATTTCTTGATCATATGTACCCTCTTCATTAATTTTTATGACTTTACCTAATTTGCTTTCTACACAGTTTTCTAAATCATCTGTAAATAATTTAAGTGCAATCTCTATAGATTTAGTGCTTTGATTATAATTGATTTGACTAATACTCACATAGAATTTATGAGCACTTGCATTGAACTGTATTCCTACAAATAATAAGATTGATATCCATTTTATCATGGTTCAAAAATAAGAAAGCATTTATTAACCAACGCAATTTTACCTGTTTATATAAAGAACATGATAACTAGAAAAATCTATTTTATTTATGTACATATGCTTTGCACTTGAACCCATAAAAGCATAAATTTGGCATCGATAATCAAATCCATTAAAGCAAAAATATAAAACGCAAATAATGAGTGTTCT
>CBFHZL010000021.1:0-27382 GCA_965660325.1 uncultured Acidiluteibacter sp. | reverse complement strand
TTAAATCATCTTTCAGCAAATTCCCTGCAGTTTCATCTACTGTATTGTCTGCCTTTTTTGTCAATTTATTGATATTGTCATTCACTGATTGATTCATGTCTAGCAGTGCGTTGGTGGCAACAATTCTCATCCACCAAGCATTTTCAATCAAAGCCGAATTTTTAAAGGTTTCAATTGATTTTCGTTGATACGTTATCGGTTGCTCTTTAATGAAGCTAGCATACCCTGAAAGAACGCTATAACGATCAAAACCACTGGTTCTGCTCATGGCGCTTTCGTAGAATGTTTGGTGTTTTGGAGCTGTTTCTCCTGCATAGATTTCAGCAATGGTGGCAATGACATCGATGTTGTCTGATGCTTCCATGCGGGCGGCTGCTGCAAGCCCTTCTTCTTTGTGCGAATCATACAGGGCATAAAGTGCTGTGGCAACTACCGCATAAGAGGAGTCATTTAACCCATTGTTGTAAATAAAACGAAAATCATTTTCTTCGCCAAATGATTCAGATAGCGTTGCTGTAGCTGCTGCTCTTACCGATGATTTTTTATCGAACTGTGCCAATGCAATTAGGCGTTCTTTTGCTTTTATTGGGAATGTTTTGATGGCATTGTCTAAGCTGTAAATAGCAATTTCTCTTACTGCCCAAAAGGAGTCATCCATCGCTTTTAAGATTGTGCTTGCCGCAAGGCTATCTTTTTCTTCACGCAGCGCCAGAAGTGCTTCTTTTTTGTCATCAAATAGTTGACCTCGCTCGTAAAGTGCTACCCAAGCGCGTATATTCTTTTTGTTATCTGACTTTTCGCATAGTAAATACTTTTCAGCATCAAAGTTGACCAATACAGGCTTGGTAGTCGATTTAAATTCAAATATCTGACGCTTCTCTGTAATTTCTATTTCATGGCGTGTTATGCTGTTTTCGTGATAGATGTCAACAGCTACTGGAAGCTGATAGAGTGGGGTAGTTTTTAAATTCTGTGTTTGTTCCACCGTAACGAATTGAATCCCTAAATCATCATCGTACGCATACGATATATCCAAGACTGGGTGTCCACTCGCCAAAAACCATTGGTTGAAGAACCAATTTAAATCCTGACCACTCACTTTTTCCATCGCTAAACGCAGCTGATGAATTTCTACAGCTTGATATTTATTGTCTTCTAAGTAAACGCGTAGTCCTTCAAAGAAAACTTCATCACCTAAGTTATTCCGCAACATGTGAAGAATTCGGCCACCTTTCGCATAACTATGACTATCAAACATGTCTTCCTTATTTTCATAAAAAAAGCGAATCATGTCCACTTGCTTGCGCTTGGATTCTCTGATGTAGCTAGAAAGGTCTTGCGCTAAATGATAATCAGCCCACATTTTCCCGTTTTTATGCTCTCTCCACAGGTATTCTCCGTAGGTTGCAAATGATTCATTAAGCGGAAGGTTTGACCATGACTCACACGTAACCAAGTCTCCAAACCAGTGATGAAATAGTTCATGTGATACCACATCCTCAGCAGAGTTGTCGATTAAGTAACGGTGATCGCCCTGAGCAAACTCACCAAAGATGACACCGGTTGTGTTCTCCATTGCACCAGATACATAATCTCTTACAACGATTTGGTCATACTTTTCCCACGGGTAATCCACTCCAAGTTTTTTTGAATAGAATTCGAGCATTTCAGGCGTATGCGGGAAAATGTCTTTAGCGTACGCTTCAAATTTCGGCTCTACATAATAATTTACACCGATAGATCTCCATGTGTCTTTTACCACTGCAAACTCTCCAACTGCCATCATGGCTAGGTAAGGGGCATGCGGTAATTTTTGTTTCCAATAATCCGTTCTGGTGCCATCTCCATTTTCTGTCTGAAAAAGCAGTAGGCCGTTTGAAAGGGTGACGTATTGCGTGTCTACTGTCATGTAAATTTCTTGCGTCATCTTTTCATTTGGTGCATCTATAGTCGGGAACCAACAAGAGCTTGCTTCCGTTTCTCCTTGTGTCCAAATTTGCTTGGGTTTATTTGGTTCCTCTCCGTTTGGATTGATAAAATACAACCCTTTATCAGAGGTTATTGCAGCACTACCTCCTGCTTCCAGCTCATTGGGCTTTGCAATGTAAGTCATTGCAATTTCGTAGGTGTCATTTCTCGTATAGGTTTTCCCTAAATTGATGCGGACGCGCATGCCATTGGAGTAATCATATACAAGTGGCGTCTCTGCTCCATTTGCTCCCACTAATTCAATTGATTTTATTTCAAATCCTTTAGCATCTAGCCATAAGGAGTCTGTTGGCAAGAAATACGGCTTCAATGTGAGGTTAGCTCGGCCATATAAGTGCGCATTTGGCCAATCAAACTTTACTGCAAGTTTGGTGTGAATCAAGTCGTTTATTCTAGTTTCAGAAGGTTGGTATGTTAGCGGATTTTCAGGCTTAACGGTAACTTCTGCAAGGTCGACCTCTTCTATGCGTTCTGTTTTGTTGAAAATAGAACAAGATGCTAAAAAAAGCATGGATAGGGAGGCAATAGTGATTTGATTCTTCATGGTGTGCGTGTATTAAAACTATCAACCGCCAAAGTTGGCTAAACTTTGTCGATTTTCAAACTTTTGGGGCAGAGCAGCTATGATTTTTACGAGAAATGACCCACCATAAATGGCTTTGCTTTAAATTTTAAATAGGCGTGTGCTCTACTAATCCCAATTATTGGTTACAATTCACGTATTTGTAAGCAAAGGCGATAGATATTAAGAAAAGCATTGTAAATTAGAGGTAAAAAAATTTACTTTTGTTGTATGACACAAGAATTAACGATCCACACAGAAAGAGAAACATCCCATACGGTTCAATTTGAGAATGATGAACTAACTACCGGTTTGTTAGATGGTGCAACATTCGATTGGGAAGTTGCTCAGATTAATGAGAACACTTATCATGTAATCAAAGATCATAAGTCGTATCGTATTGAGCTGTTGGAGTCAGATAGTCCTACAAAAGCTTATGTAATAAAAGTCAATGGGAAAAAGATTCCGTTGACAATTGCCGATCAATACGACCAATTGTTGCATCAACTTGGTATGGATGATTTGAATTCTGCAAAAGTAGATGAATTAAAGGCGCCTATGCCAGGTCTTGTGCTTAATACTACTGTGACTGTAGGACAAGAAGTTGCTGCAGGAGATGCATTGATGGTTCTCGAGGCAATGAAAATGGAGAATGTGCTTAAATCACCAACCGATGGTGTGATCAAATCCATTGATGTAGAGCAAGGCGTAGCAGTGGAGAAAAATCAAGTACTCATTACTTTTGAATAGAAAAAAATGAAAAGAGAGCTGGTTTATTTCGGTTTGGGATTAACTATTTTTTCATGGGTTGCTTGCGGTGAACAAACAGAACAAGTGCAAGAGACGAAAAAGATTGAAGCGGATACTGCTGCAGTGTCTATCGCTACAGAAGTTGATACTACACAACGCATTCAAAAAGATGGATTATTACTTTACCCTGCTAAGCTTGCCCAAAAGTTTCCAGATGCGACTTTGTCATTGCTTTCTCCCAAAGATGATGCAGCGCTTACAGCAGGACTGACTCAATTTGATTTTTCCATTTCCAATTACGAATTAGCAGTACAAACGGGAGATGCAGCCATGCGTCATTGTGCGAACTCTCAGGAAGGGCAACATCTTCATTTTATTGTCAATAATTCGCCTTACTTGGCGAAGTATGAAACCAGTTTTGACGCACAACTGTCGGAAGGAAACAACGTGGTACTTGCCTTTTTATCGAGATCCTATCATGAAAGTATAAAAAATGGATCTGCGTTTCAGCTGAAGAATTTTGTTGTTGGAGATGCGGTAGGAACGTTTGATTTAGCTGCGCCACATTTATTTTACAGCCGACCGAAAGGAACGTATACCGGAAAAGACACTGAAAAAGTGTTGTTGGATTTTTATCTGGTCAATACGACACTTTCTGAAAATGGCAACAAAGTAAAGCTGACGATTAACGACACCGAATTTATCTTAAATCAATGGGCACCTTATTTTGTAGAAGGTCTGCCGGAAGGAGAGAATACGTTTAGAATTGTATTGGTTGATGCAGAGGGAAACCCTGTTCCAGGGCCGTTTAATGATTCAGGAACAAGGACAGTCGTAATGGCAAAGTAAGGTTAGGTCATTATCAACAGCAGAGATTTGATACAATTAACATCGGGAACAAGAGACTGAGTGTATTTAGTAAATATCAGTTTTGCAGATTCAAGGGGTATTTATGAAAATAATTAATAACTTGCAGAGATAACTGGTATTTGTGCTATTGGGCTTATACGATCGTTGTGGTTAATCGAATACTCAAAAATTATAAATGTTCCGTTTTATAACTGTTTCATTATTCTTTCTATTGAACATTTCATTAAATGTTGTTGGTCAGAATCAGTTTGATTACCTGATTTACAAATATGACTCAACCTGTCATTTCCTTAATCTTGAAGGAATAGACAGTTCACTCATGAACAAAAGCACAAGCGATAATTTTACAAAAAATGAATTGTCACTTTTTAAAGAATTTGTTGATTTAAATAACTCCTTTTATAATTCAACTTCAGATTCAATTACATACGAAATCGTTGATTGGCAGGAAAAAGGCAAACGCATAACATATCAGTCTGCCAACTCGGAATATATTATAAATAAATATTTAGACTTAATCTCTTTATTCAAAAGAGAAGTTGGGATTAAAAATATGACAAGATATTCCTACACCTTGCATAAAAGCGAAAAGATCCCCAATTGTAAACCAACTAAATGCAGACAAGATATTGGTCTTGGTCAAAGTTGGATCATGGATGATGGAGGTTATATTACATTAAGTATATACATAACAACAGAATATGATAAGTTGACTATTTTTATCGACTATCTAAAAGAAAAAGACTAACCACAATACTCTGTATAGTTTATTGTGGGCTAAGAAGTTTGGTGAGGTTAGTACAATTTTCAGGCTCGTAAAATCGTCTAACGGATTTTGTTTTGAAAAGCAATTTACAATTATCGAGTTCGAACGGGATTTTTGCAAAGTGCTAAACTGAAATAGTATCTTTATCAACACCACAACGTACCATACAGCCAAAACGTTAACCCAACAAGGTTCGACACAAAATACTCTCTGATTTAGTGTTCTTTATTCCTAAAAAAACAGCCGCAAGTGGGGGAACTTGCGGCTGCTAAAACACTAAAAACTACTTAATCTACTAACTTAATCTAACTATTTACTACACCCCCATATTGGTTCTGAATAATTTTACTGCAATTGCTAGTAATATTATTCCGAATATCTTTCTCAAAACTGCTATTCCTCCTGGACCTAAAACCCGCTCAATAACACTCGATGACTTGAGTACTGCATACACTACAATCATGTTTAGCACAATGGCAATAATGATGTTGACTACGGCAAATTCTGCTCGCATTGACAGCAACGAAGTCATGGTTCCTGCTCCTGCAATCAGTGGAAATGCAATGGGAACAATGGAAGCCGTTTCAGGAATATCGTCTTTGTATAAACGAATGCCTAAAATCATTTCTAAGGCCAAGAAGAAAATAATAAAAGAACCTGCAATCGCAAATGAGTTTACATCGATACCGATCAGACTCAAAATGGATTCCCCAACGAAAAGGAATAAAATCATGATGAATAAAGCAACAATACTTGCTTTCTCCGACTTGATTTTACCTACTTTTTGGCGCAGATCAATGATGATTGGTACAGACCCAATGATGTCAATAACTGCAAACAAGACCATGCTTGCAGTAGCGATTTCCCTGATGTCTATTTCCTCAATCATTTATTACCCTTAAATTGGGCGGCAAAATTAGAGAAAAAATCAATACAAGAAATAAAATTCAGTAAGAAATATTTTTAATAGTCAATCATATCAAAATCAAGCTGTTTCTTTGATAGATCAGCGCGAAGAACTTTAATGGTGACTTCGTCACCCATTCTTAAAACGGCTTTATTTCGTCTTCCTTTAACAGCAAAGTCTTTTTCGTCAAAGAAAAAGTAATCATCTGTCATGGATTTTAAACGAACTAAACCTTCGCATTTTGTTTCGTTTACTTCTACAAATATGCCGAAGTCGCTTACACCTGAAATTACACCGGTAAAGATTTCGCCCACTTTGTCTTTCATAAACTCTACCTGCTTGTATTTAATAGAGGCTCTTTCCGCTTCCGTAGCTAGCTTTTCTCTAGCTGAGGTGTGTTTACATTGTTCTGCCAACTCCTCCACATTGGTGCCTTTTGCGCCGTCTAAGTATTTTTGTAACAGGCGGTGAACCATTACATCAGGATATCTCCGAATAGGAGAAGTAAAGTGCGAATAGTATTTAAAACCTAACCCATAGTGACCCACATTGTCGTGAGAGTAAACCGCTTTTGACATGGTGCGTATGGCTAACGTAGAGATTAATTGTTCTTCACCTTTGCCTTTCACATCTGCCATCAACTTATTCATTGTACGGCTTACTCCTTTTGGAGAAGTTACGTCGATTCCGTACCCAAACTTTTTAATGAAACCAGCAAAAATTTCTAACTTTTCAGGGTCAGGACTTTCGTGAATTCTATATACAAAAGGACGTGGTTTTTGCTTAGAAGGGTCACCGATAAATGCAGCCACTCTTCTGTTGGCCAATAGCATAAAGTCTTCGATTAGTTTGTGCGCATCTTTTTGCTCTTTCAAAAACACACCAATTGGTGCTCCTTTATCATCGAGTTCAAACTTAACTTCTAACTGGTGAAAGTCGATAGAGCCATGCTTAAATCGTTCCGCTCTTAGGTTTTTGGCAATGTGGTCTAGTTCTAGAATAACTTCTGAAAAATCTCCATTGCCGCTTTCTATGCGCTCTTGAGCCTCTTCATAAGTAAATCTTCTGTCGGAGTGAATCACTGTTCTTCCAAACCACTCACTGTAGACTTTACCGGTTTTGTCCATTTCAAAAACCGCTGAAAAACAGAGTTTGTCCTCATTTGGACGCAGTGAGCAAGCAAAATTTGAAAGTACTTCGGGTAGCATAGGAATCACACGATCCACTAAGTATACTGATGTGCCGCGCTCGTAAGCTTCTTTATCCAGTGCAGAGCCTTCTTTTAAGTAATGCGATACATCGGCGATATGCACACCAATTTCGAAGTTTCCATTATCGAGCAATTGGTAAGATAGTGCATCATCAAAGTCTTTTGCATCATTTGGATCTATGGTGAAGGTGGTCACATCGCGCATATCTCTGCGCTCTTTAATGTCCTTTGTTGTGATACGCGTGTCGATATTATCCGCTGCTTCCGTAATTTTTCTTGGGAACGTTATGGGCAAACCATATTCGGCTAAAATGGAATGCATTTCTGTGTCATTATCTCCTGGCATTCCGAGCACTTTTATGATCACACCAAATGGATTTTTGGCTCCTTGTGGCCAATCCGTCATTTTTGCAACTACTTTTTCCCCGTCTTTAGCATCCCCTAGCTTTTCCTTGTCGATGAAAATATCAGCAGGCACTTTTCGGTCATCAGGAATCACAAAAGCAAAGTTTTTATTCATCTGCACCGTGCCCACAAATTCTGTTTTGGCCCGATTGAGAATGTGAATGATTTCACCCTCAGCTTTTCCGCTGCGTTTTACTTTTAATATGGCCACTTCTACCTCATCTCCGTTCATGGCATTTGCCGTGTGGTTTGATGATACATAAATATCTTCTATGCCATCAGTATTCGGAACAATATAAGCAGCTCCTGAGCTTGTCATATCTACAATGCCTACAATTACTTCGCGTGCTCGCTTGGTAATTACAAATCGGCCTAAGTCCACTTCTTCCAGTTTTCCGGCATCGGCAAGGTCATACATCATTTTACTGATGAGTTTGCGAACAGATGGTTTGTTTATGCTTAATCGCTTAGATATCTGCTTGTAATTAAATATTTTAGATGGTTCGCTTCTAAAGATTTCCAAAATAGCTTTGGAGTAATTTTTGACATTAGAAGGCGGTTGGTATTTTCGTTTGTGAGCCATTCGGCGTATTGTTTTAATTTAAATTGCATTAGAATGCAGTGCAAAGCTAATCAATTGCAGCGTAGTGGAAATTTTAAATAATGGTTATGAATTTTGGGAATTGGTTGTTTTGCTAAACCTCCAAAGTCTGATATACCTTGGAGGTTTTCGCAAGCTTAATTCACAATTACTCGTTTTTTAATAACGGTATCGCTTAGTTCTACTTCTACAAAATACAACCCTGTTTGGAATCGTTCTTTTATTTCGTATTGGTTATTTAAATTGGTGTTTGTTTGAAAAACAATTTGACCACGGGTATTAAAAATTCGGATAGTCGCTTCTCCTTGTAATACATCTCCTTTTATGGTAAATCCTTCTTTAGTTGGGTTTGGATACAATTGCATATCGGCAATTATATTTTGCTCATTCAAACTAACCGATAAGTCTAAAAACACATTCGCAATATCGTTACTTGCCGCTTCATCATCCATAGCATTTAAGATCACTACAATGTCATACGTAATAGAAGGATTGTAAGCTACACTCGTCGTAAAGGTATATTCCAAGCTATCACCAGGTGCGATGGTAGTAGGTACTATCTCTACTGCTGTTTGCGTTCCATTTATCACCAATGTCAGTTCAGGATTAACGATGTCTACAGAGCCATAATTTTTCAGCATAACTTTAGTTGGTGCTGTGGCTCCTAGGTTCATGAGTGTAGGAGAGGTAATTGCTTTAGCTGCTAAATCAATAAAATCGACAGTATCTATATACACATCAGATTTTTCGACTAAATAGGCGTGAACTTTATAGTGCGGCTCAGTATGACTTGCGCCATTATAGCCAGTTCTTAGTTGGTTTGTATAGTTTTGCAATACATAATCTACCGTTAAATTTCTGTTAGCAGGTACATTGTTAGTTAAATCTACAAGAAATGGATCTACTCCTTCACCTGGGCACCATCCCGCTCTTGAAAAAAGCCAAGTTCCTAATTGGTTCGCACAAACGTTTGTATTACAGTCTGTATTCCATAAATTATGGTTGGTTATATTCACTCCATTAGCCGTTACCTGGTGTGTATAGTTAGAAAATTCAGCGGCATTATTGGTATTCCCTTGTCCGTGACCTGTAATGGTCATTCTTAAATCTACGCGTTTAGCATTGCTGTCTACTGCAACAGTTTGTGCAGGTAAATCATAAGAAATAGCAGGGTCACCATACACCCAATTATCAGTCGCCCAAAGTGGGGTTAGTTTTTGATATGGGTTAGCGATAGGATTCGTTTCATAAATTAATTTAGCATTTAGTAACCAACCAGACGGTCCCCAAACTTGAATGTATGAAGCAAATTCTGTGTATCCTTTTAGCAATGTTTTAAAATCAGTTACATCTATTAACCAAGGGCCACAAGCTATACCAAAAGGAGTTATATATCTGGCTATTTCATGCGTTTGTCCATTTTTTATGATAGAAATCTTTGCAGGCTGATCCCAAGGATCGCAACCGCTAGACGGACAATTCACACTGATTTCCATTAAAATTCTACTGTACTTTACATTGTTGTCTGGTAAAATCACTCCTTTTAACTTGTTTTGACCAGCACCTGCAAAGTTGTGCTGCTCTCTTGTAAATAGAGGAATTTCTAGTGCCGAAGTATTAGCAGGTTTTACATAAGTCAAAGTGATTGAATCGTTTGTGGGATTTATATCTCCTGTTAAATTAGCAAATAAGCTAATGCTTGTGGTAGAATCCATTTTTGGTAAAATAGAGCTAAAGGTATGTTTGTAAACAGCTCCTGGTAGCAATTGCTGATTCACAGCTTCTGTTATTTTAGCACCGTTGTTTAATTTATAAGCAACGGAAAAAGATGGAATTGTATCGTTTCCTAAATTCGTAAAAGAGGCCCTTAGTTTTGTGTAATTCGAGAAAATACTGATCAAGTCCGGAGATTCAATCGCCGTAGCGCCTAAATCTAACGTAGGAACTGCATATCCATTTGATAGTGGGGAACCTGTCCCAAAGTTTTGCAAAATTCCCTGATTCGTTGGACTGGCTAAATTTGGAGTTGTATTATTTGCAACATTGTCCATTTTTAAATAAGCCAATAGATTAGGCGTAGAGCTTGGTAAATCTACAGTCATATTATTCGCAATTTCTGCGGGTGTACGTGCGACATTCCAAATTCGTACTTCATCTATTTTACCATCAAAAGTTCTACCCGGAAATCCTGCACTTTCACCAATTAGAACGAGGTTGGTAGAATTTCCAATAGGGTTTGAAGCTTGACTTCCGGCTGCAACACCATCAATATAAATACGAAGCATGCCATTATCCATTACCCCTGCTATGTGGTGCCATGTATTTGCTTTCATTATTGGTGTGCTGACTAATTCAGACCAACCACTACCAATACCTACTGCAAAGCTTAATTGACCATTATTCCCTACTCGAAATACATAACCCGACTGGTTCGTTTGATCTTTTCCGATAATGGTTCCTTGCCATGAATTAGCTTTCCAAGCATCGGCATAAATCCAAGCTTCTAAAGTTAATGCGTTTGCAGAATTAAATCCGCTACTCCCATTTAGGCTAATTCGATCGTTTAATCCATCAAAATCAATACTGTTGTTTTGTGCTGATAAAAATGGTAAAGCAAATAAGACTAATAAGGTGGATAAGGTAACCTTCTTCATGACGGCGATTTTTTGGATTTGAAACCTAAAAATACACTTTTATCTCATTCTGTTCATGTCATTTAAAATACAAATAGGAATTAGATACCTTGAGAAGGTGATGATTAAAGATTCTAATGCTATTTCTCTTGACTTTTCTGCCATTCTAAATATCTTTTTCTTCTTCATTCTAGATAATCTTGCATGCCATTATCGAATTGGCCTTTAGAATTACCTGAAAATCAATTTCAACGGTCATTTGACCCATTGATACACAAAGTAGACTTAACATCAACACTAAAAAAACTAATAGCTTCATGAGTAATTCAATTTTTTTATTCAATTTCCTTTCATGATATGCCAACCAGTATTTGCTATAAGTTTAATAATCTGTGGTGTAATTCAATTTTACCAACCTTCCAAATCTTGGGAAAGTCTAAATCATGGCGTTTACATCAAATTTAGGAAATCTCCAAGGTGTTCGGTATCCTTTAAGCTAATACAATCAAAAGTTTAAAAGTAAACCAATACATGTGCCGGTAGGCAAGAGTAATTAACAATTAACCATTCGCAATTCACCATTATTTAATCACACTTCTTCTCCATACTCGCTTCTGCTGCTTTACTTCCCAAGCCTGCTGCTGTTTGCCACGAAATACATGCTTTTTCAGTTAGCCCAAGCGAATAGTACACATTCGCAAGGTTGTTATGCGCACTGCTGTTCGATGGTATTTTGTCAATCACCTTTAAATAATCTTCCACTGCTCCTTCCAAATCGTTGAGGCTAATTTTCACTTCTGCACGGTAGTATATGGCTTCCATGTTACGTGGATTTGCTGCTATGGCTTCATTAAAATGGGTGAGTGCTTCATTCAATGCACCCAATGTAGTCAACTGTCTGCCCTTATAGATGATGTATTTATTTTCATCCATTGGATTGAGTTGTTGGTAGGCATCCATATCTGCAATAGCCTTTTCGTTTTGTTGGGTGTAAAAATAGGCGAGTGATCTATTTTTGTAGGCACCAACATAATTCGGGTTTAGTTCTAACGCTTTTGTAAAATCAACGATTGCTCCTTTGTAATCTTTTTGTTTGGCCTTTAAAATGGCTCTGCTGTTAAAGGTCTCTGCCATAGAACTGTCTAAGGAGAGACTTTTAGAAAAATCAGTGAGAGCGAGCTCCAAACTATCTACCGCCATATAAGCGGTACCTCTGTTAGAGTATATGAGAGCATCGTCACCTTTTAGTTCTAGTGCTTTTGTAAAGTCGGCAATGGCTTCATTTGCTTGATTTCTTTTTAAATAAATATTTCCTCTGTTGGTGTAGGCCAAATCAAGTGTTGGGTTAAATTCTATGGCTTTGTTTACATCAAGAAATGAAGCATCAAAATTATTGTTGAGGTAATATGCTTGTCCACGCTCATTGTATGGAATTCCTCTATCCGGATATCGATTAATAACATCTGTCCATAGGGTCTGACTGTCTTTCCATGCTTCTGCTCGGCTTTTAGAAATAATGGAATACGATAAGACTACTAAGGTAACACCTCCGTAAAAGAGACTATTTCTCACCTTCTCAGAAACAAAAAAGGAATGACTGAGTAAATAGAATAAAGCAATGTTTGCAATGTAGGCATATCGTTCATTGATTAAATCATTCCCTGTTGGAATAATCTTAATAATCAAGGCGACGTGTAAAACATAGAATGCTGCAGCAAACAGCATTAATGGATGTTTTTTGCCATATTTAATGATGCCAATTGCAGCAGCTACTAATGCAAAAGGAGCAGCGTAATAAATAGTCGAGAACTGTCCACTAATGGGGTAGAAATACTTGGCAGACAGTTCAAAAGGAAAAAGGCTTTTGATTGGGTAGAATAAAATGGAATAACTAACCATACAGATGCGCTCGATGATGGAGTAGGCTTCCATATCTTGTATGAAGTCAATGGATTGTTGTGCTTTAATGTTTACCACACCAAAAACAACGGAAAGTAAAATCAATGGAATTTTATTCCATTGTGAATTGATTGAAAACTTTTTCCCTTCGTATAAATCGATTATTATCAATGCAATAGGAAAGGTTACAGCAGCAGACTTACTCAGCAAGGACAAGATAAAAGCAACGGTGGTGAATGCGTATCTGATGCCACTTTTTAAGTTTTGCTGTGTATACATGACCAATCCACTGAGGTAAAATAGGGCATACACTAGGTCTTTTCGACTACTTAGCCAAGCTACATTTTCCACTGCCATGGGAGATACCGCAAATAGTAAAGCACAAATAATCGCGACTTCGCTTTTCTTACTGATGTTTCTGATGAGTTGAAATACCAATAAGGAATTGGCTAAATGAAACAGCAGGTTGGTGATGTGAAAGATTACTGGATTGCCATTGCCGATATTCCAATCGGCCGCCCAAGTAAGTGTTGTGACTGGATGGTAAAGCCCTTCAATAAAACTCGTAAAGAGGGTTGGTATACTGCTCCAAGAAAAGTTGATCACATAGAGGCTTTTGAATATCAAAACATCATCATCGTAATTGATGAGGAAGTCGTACCAAATGCTATCCCAATAGATAAATCCAATTAAAAAAGGAAGTAAGAGCAGAAGATATAATTGTTGGTTTGATTTTTTCATATGCGATTACAAAGAAAACACTAATCTATGAAAATCTTATTTTAGACGTATTTAATTTTTATCTTTCACATTGGTCAACCGAAAGACAGATTGATTAGAAATCTTATCCTTTATTTGCACTAAATACCATCAATTATGAGCCATGTTGTCATTATCGGCAATGGAATTTCAGGGGTAACTGCTGCTCGGCATATCCGAAAGAATTCTAACAAGAAAGTAACCATCATCTCAGGGGAGACCAAACACTTTTTCTCCCGCACTGCTCTGATGTATGTGTTTATGGGTCATATGAAATATGAAAACATCAAGCCTTACGAAGATTCCTTTTGGAAGAAAAACAGGATTGATCTTATGCACGCATGGGTAGAGCGTATTGATACGGATGCTCAACAATTGCAATTGTCTGATGGTGAAACGATAGCGTATGATGAGTTAATCATCGCTACAGGTAGTAAACCCAATAAGTTTGGATGGAAGGGGCAAGATTTAGAAGGAGTACAAGGCCTTTACAGTTGGCAGGATTTAGAATTGCTTGAACAAAATGTGAAGCGAACACAGAAAGCAGTGATTGTTGGTGGTGGACTCATTGGTGTGGAATTAGCAGAGATGCTTCACACAAGGGGAATCGAAGTAACATTTCTAGTGAGAGAAGATCGATTTTGGGGGAGTGTATTACCAAAAGAAGAGGGTGAGCTAATCGCAAAACACATTAAGAAAAACGGGATTCATTTATTATTCAATACAGAGCTAGCAGAAATTCATGGAAATGAAGAAGGACAGGTTGTTGGAATTACCACAAAGGACGGTCAGCAAATGGATTGCCAGTTGGTGGGCCTTACAGCAGGAGTAAGTCCAAATATTGGCGTGGTTTCCGACTCTGAAATTGCGACCAACCGTGGAGTTTTAGTCGATCATTATTTAAAGACTTCCGCACCGAATGTATATTCCATCGGCGATTGTGCAGAATTTCATGAACACCCAACTGATCGAAAAAATATAGAACAAGTGTGGTACACCGGCAAAATGATGGGCGAAACCGTTGCTCAAACAATTTGTGGTCAACCAATTAAATATCAACCAGGAGTGTGGTTTAATTCAGCGAAATTCTTCGACATTGAATACCAAACCTACGGATGGGTTTGGAATCAACCAAAAGAGAACGAAGTCGTTTTTTGTTGGCAACACCCCACAAAGGAGATACTCCTAAAATTAGTTTTTGATAAGCATACGCAGGCACTGCTAGGAGTTAATACGTTTGGGATCCGGATGCGCCATGATGTCTGTGAAAGATGGATTAGTAACGAAGTACACATTGATACCGTAATTCAAAATTTGGGAGCTGCGAATTTTGATCCGGAATTATATGCGGCTTATGAACCAAAAATTGTTGAAGCGTATAATCAGCAATTTAATAAACAAATCAGTTTGAAAATGAAGAAAAGTGGTCGAATTGCCAACTTACTTTCTAAAATCCTAAACGCATAATGAAGAAGTTATTACAACGAGTGGGATTAGGGCTTTTTGCCATTGGTTTTATCGCTTTTATCGGCAGTTTATTTACCAGCACCTATACCTTATCAAATGAGATTATTGTAAGTAGCGCCAGTAATTCAGAGCAGTCTGCGGTGTTACAAGAAATTTTAGCTGATGTAGTGGATCAGGAATATTCATCCAAATGGGATTTTAGTCATACGATTAGTGCTGAAATTGAAGCCATTAATGAAACCTATCGGTCAAATGAAGAGTGGAGTAAGGTAATATATGGACAAAAAGAGTTGCTGTTTTATTTCACTAAAAAATCAGCAAATGGGCCTATTAATCAGCGAGGTTCGCTCTGGTTTTTACTCACGTTTGGTGTTGGTATTTTAGGTGCTGTTTTAACCAATGTATTCAGCTACCTCGGTCATCCTGGTATTAAAAATAACGGTATTTTTAAAAGCACTTGGAAAAGCAGAGGAGCAGTGGGAGTTTTGTTAGGCGCTTTTCTGATTGTGTTTTATATTTTATTGTATTGGTTTCCATTATACATAGCGGAGTGGGCAATCATGCTCGATCCGTTGAGTCAATCGCTCAGTGGAAACCCCGCAAGCCAATGGTTTTTATATGGCTTTTTGTACACCTTGGCAATTCTTACCATGGGGATTCGATTCATCAAAAAGTACCGCCATAATAAATACCAAATGGTGCGAACGGTCTCTGTGATGTTTTTCCAAACGTCTTTTGCTTTTGTGATTCCTGATATTTTAGCCCGATTAAACCTGCCGGCTTATGATTTAAAAAATATCTTTCCACTAGATTATTCTTTGTTTTTTGAATGGCGATTGGATGAATATCTGGCAAATGGATTTATCGGATATTTCATGTTGTTTTGGTCGATTAGTTTATTTGTGATTGGTGTGCCGGTGATTACTTATTTCTATGGTAAACGATGGTATTGCTCATGGGTTTGTGGATGTGGGGGGCTGGCAGAAACTGCCGGAGATGAGTTCCGACATTTGTCTGATAAATCATTAAATGCTTGGAAGTTTGAGCGTATTTCTATTCACACAGTATTGCTTTTTGCTATTGTAATGACTGTCGCTGTGATCTATGCCTACATTACCGGTGATTATAATCTGTATGGCATTGATACCTATAAAATTCGCGAATGGTACGGTTTTGCAATAGGGTCGGTGTTTGCAGGCGTTGTGGGTACAGGGTTTTATCCATTATTGGGCAACAGAGCTTGGTGCAGGTTTGGATGTCCATTAGCTGCCTATTTAGGTTTTGTTCAGCGGTTTAAGTCACGATTTAGAATTACGACCAATGGCGGTCAGTGTATCTCTTGTGGCAACTGTTCTACTTATTGTGAAATGGGAATTGACGTAAAATGGTATGCTCAGAGAGGACAAAACATCGTTCGATCGTCTTGCGTTGGCTGTGGCATTTGCTCAGCTGTATGTCCAAGAGGCGTTTTAAAATTAGAAAATGGTACTGAGGAAGCTCGCCTTAATGACGAAAGTATATTTACTTTTGGCAACGATGGCGTATTGAAGTTGAGAGACGATTTATAAAGCGCATAAATAAAGTTGGTTTGCAAAAAAATATAAAGGTCATTATTCCCGCCTTTAATGAGGAAAATGCGGTAGGTAAAGTAGTCAGTGAGCTTCCAAAACAATGGGTTTCAGAAGTGATCGTGGTTAACAATAACTCTACTGATACGACTTCAGAAAAGGCCAAGGAAGCAGGAGCTACTGTGCTTGAAGAACCGATGCAAGGATATGGTAGAGCCTGCTTAAAAGGGATACAATACTTAAAAGACTGCACAATAAAGCCTGATATTGTTGTGTTTATTGACGCCGATTATTCCGATTATCCGGAAGAATTGCCGCTTTTGGTTGCCCCAATTATAGATCAAAAGATGGACATGGTTATTGGATCGCGTGAACTGGGTAAGAGAGAAAGTGGCTCGATGACTGTTCCTCAGATTTTTGGAAACTGGTTGGCCACCACCTTAATTCGAATGATCTACGGTGTTCGATATACCGATTTAGGGCCTTTTCGGGCAATTAAATACGATTCGCTGATTGCAATAGATATGCAAGATCAAACCTACGGCTGGACCGTAGAAATGCAAGTGAAGGCAGCAAAGCAGAAAATGAAATCCACCGAAGTTGCGGTAAACTATAAAAAGCGTATCGGACACTCTAAGATTTCGGGAACGATTAAAGGTACCTTTTTAGCAGGTTATAAAATCATTACGACCATATTTAAATACGCTTAACGGACGATGAAAGGAGTAGAGATAGTGTTGTTGGTTTTGTATGGAAGTGGGTTGTTGTTTATCCTGTGCTACAGCATCATTCAGATATATCTAGTGGTTAGTTACACCAAAAAAAAGCAGCAAGGGAAAAAAGAATGGAAGCCATTAAAAAAACTACCAAAAGTTACTGTTCAGCTCCCGCTATATAATGAATTGTATGTGGTAGAGCGGCTAATTGAATCCATCTTAAAATTTGACTATCCAAAGGAGTTATTAGAAGTGCAAATTTTGGATGATAGCACGGATGAAACTACTCAGATTGTAGCCGATACTATTGCTCCATATTTAGCTGATGGTTTCCAAATAAACCACATTCGCAGAAAAGATAGGAGTGGATTTAAAGCTGGTGCACTGGCGGTAGGAATGGAAGAAGCCAAGGGAGAATTTATTGCCATTTTTGATGCTGATTTTCTTCCCTATCCTGATTTTTTACAGAAAATGATAGTGCCTTTTCAAGATGAGAAAGTGGGCTGTGTTCAAAGCAAATGGCAGCACATTAATGCTGATTTTTCTATGTTAACAAAGCTTCAAGCGTTTGGCTTAGATGCACATTTTTCAGTAGAGCAAGGCGGACGAAATGAAGCCGGACATTTTATCAATTTTAACGGAACTGCAGGCGTATGGCGAAAGACCACGATTATAGATGCCGGTGGATGGCAGTCGGATACCTTAACAGAAGACTTGGACTTAAGTTACCGAGCTCAGCTGAAAGGTTGGCAGTTTGTTTACCGCGAAGATGTTGGCGCTCCTGCAGAATTGCCTGCAGAAATGAATGCACTAAAAACACAACAGTTTAGATGGACAAAAGGAGCTGCTGAGTGTGCGCGTAAAAATTTAGGAAAAGTTTTGACGGCTAAAAAGTTGGGATTAGGCACTAAGTTGAATGCTATTTTTCATTTGATGAACAGTGCTGTTTTTGTCAGTATTGTATTGATTTCCATCCTTTCGTTACCCATGTTACTCATTAAACAATCCAATGAGTCATATGCTTGGCTGTTTAAATTAGGCAGTATTTTTATAATAACCTTACCCATTTTGGCGATTTTTTATTGGACATCGATCATTAATCAGCATCAAAAAAAGAGCATGGCTTTTAAGCAGTTTATAGTTCTATTCCCAATGTTCCTTTCTGTTAGTATGGGCCTTTCTTTGCACAATGCTTTAGCGGTAATTGAAGGATATATAGGTAAAAAAACACCATTCGTACGCACACCTAAATTTAACCTAACCAACTCTAAAAATCAATCATGGAGAGCCAATATTTACCTATCAAAGTCGATTGGATTGCTGACCATCTTAGAACTAAGTTTAGTAATCTATTTTTTATTTGCCATTTACTTGGGTGTTCACTATAAGGATTATGGGTTGATACCATTCCACTTGCTACTGACAATTGGCTTTGGATTTGTATCTTTGAAATCAATCTTTCATTTATTTAAAATTAACCGACTGACATGAAACTAAATTGGAGAACTTACTCCATTGTTTTTCTTTCAGGACTACTCTACCTATTTATTGGATATTACTGCAGTCGCTCTTCTTGGGAGCTACTATTACCTGCAGTGGGAATTCTATTTGCATGTTATTGGTATTTAGTCTCAACCAGAACCCCTTCATTGTTTCGCCCTGAACACCGCTTGTTTAATGACTATCCTATTTTGTGGATGGCGATTGCTTTTCGGTTTATTTTTATTTTTAGTGTTCCTGAATTGTCAGACGATTACTATCGATTTATTTGGGATGGTTGGCTGAGTGTAAATGGCATTAATCCTTTTTTGTATACACCATCAGAGGTAGTTTCTGTTGCTGATAATGTATCCAAAGGGTTCACTTATGACTGGTTTTCAAAGTTAAACTCTCCGGCATACTATTCAGTTTACCCTTCAGTATCTCAATATGTTTATGGTTTTGCAGCTTTTGTTGGTGGTGAAAATATTTTTACGAGCGTTGTTACACTAAGGTTGATAATCATTCTTGCTGAGGTAGGTATTATTATCCTATTGCCACGATTGCTTTATAGTTTGAATATAACCAGAAAGGCAAGCTTTATTTATGTATTCAATCCATTGGTAATTATAGAGCTCACAGGTAATCTCCATTTGGAAGGAATTATGTTACTTTTTTTACTTCTAGCCATTTATCAATTGCAAAAAGGTCGATGGATATATTCTGCTGTAGCTATGGCGTTAGCGATATCTACCAAGTTGATTCCGTTAATTTTTCTCCCTGCGCTGATTCCATTTTTGGGGGCTAAAAGAGCGCTTAAATATTTTATGGTGGTCGGTTTAATTAGTTTGGTATTGTTCTTTCCATTTTATACCGCTACACTTATCCCTCACTTCTTTTCTAGTATAGAGTTATATTTTCAAAATTTTGAATTTAATGCGAGTATCTATTATGTGATTCGAGAAGTAGGGTTCTTATTTACAGGATTTAACCAAATTCAAGTAATTGCACCGTTACTTTCAATCATTGCATTGATCGTAATAATGTCTCTTTCTTTAGGGAAGAAGATTATTCGTATAAAGTTCTTTTTAAAGCGACTGTTGCTAATTATTACTGTTTATTTTTTACTAGCAACGGTGGTTCATCCGTGGTATTTAAGCACGCTTGTTTTGTTTGCTGTTTTCTTTAATGGAAATCGATACGCCATTATTTGGTCTGCTTTAGCATATGTGAGTTACATTACTTATCGTGATAGCACGTATACCGAGCAATTGTGGTTAACGCTTCTCGCATATTTACCTGTTTATTACTTCTTAGTTAAGGATGTAATTAAAGATCGAACCTTGCAGCCTAAATCTGCTAAGAGGGCCACGGGGAAGACAGTTTTATCGTAGTGTTTTAATGGCTAAACTAGGGAAGTCTGTAATAATTCCGTCTACTCCTGCATTGGAAAGTCGGATCATTTTATTGGGTTTGTTTACGGTCCATACATTGACCTTTTTACCCATCTGATGAATTTTTTGAACCACCTTTCGATTTACATAACCTTGTTTTAAGCCAACCTCTTCTACAAAATCGTATCGTTTAAACTTCTTATAGTGAAGATTGCTTCCTGCATAATATGGGCGTATCGGTACGAAGGTGGCAAATAGTTTATGTATGGGTGAGCCAATTTTCATATCGCGTAACGCAAATAAAGAGTTGTCATCAAACGATTGAAAAATACAATCATTTTCAGCTTGAGCACTTTTTACAATATCCCATGTTCGCTGCTCGAGTCCTCGATGATACTCACGCCGGTTCTTGATCTCAATCAATAAGGTATTTTTTCCTTTTGTTTTTTCTAATACTTCTTCAAGTAATGGCAGGTGCTGCCCTTTAAACCCATCCGAAAAGTGAGCGCCAAAATCTACCTTTAATAGCTCTGCATAGGTCATGTTTTTAATTCGCTTAGCATTGCCATTAATTCTTCTGAGAGAACTATCATGTACCACAACAACTTTCTTGTCGGCAGTTTGCCTTACGTCAATTTCTATCCTGTCCACACCAATTGCTACTCCTCTTTCGATTGCAGCTAGCGTGTTTTCAGGTGCTTCTCCACCTGCACCTCGGTGTCCTATGATCAACGTTTTTCCCATTCAGATTGTAAAAGAACAGTATTTCTGCATCATTTCAAACACTTCTTTTTATGTGTGGATGAAGAAACTTCTCTTTTCATCCTTTACATACCGATATTAAAACGCTATCGTTTAAAACATTTTGTAATTAATACCATTACGCCTAATACTTTAAATACTTTTGAATTTTAGACGCCATACAATCTTTAAAATATGAAACGATTTTTAGTTACCGCTTTGTTTATCACTGCTTCCTTTTTAGGCTACTCACAAACAGATACAACCTACTACTATTGGAGTAATTCAAAGGTAAAAGCAAAAGGAGTAATGAAGCAAGGAGGTATTGAAGAAGGCGAGTGGCGTTTTTATGACCAACAGGGAGCTTTAAAGCAAATTGTAAATTATCGTGACGGAATTTTTGATGGACCTTTCAAGAATTTTTATTTTTCTGCAGGCATCAGTGAGGAAGGTAATTTTTACAAAGCAAAGCGTGACGGAGCGTTTACGTCATACTACCCGAATGGTGCAAAAAAACAAGAAGGGTTTTACAATATGGGCTTTTTGGACAGTACATGGACTTGGTTTCATGAAAGTGGAAAAGTGAAACAGACCGGTCAGTATAACCTCGATACACCAGTTGGTAAGTGGGAATTGTTTTATAACACTGGAAAGCCAAAAGCAATCATATCGTACACCGACGGAGAAGAACGATTAGTAAAGGCCTTTGATCAATCTGGCAAACAAATTTCTGATAGCGGCAATGGTCTGTGGGTTGACTACCATGAGAATGGGCAGTTAAAAGAAAGGGGCAGTTACCAATCAGGGTTAAAGCATGGAGTTTGGGAATACTTTACTGAGGAAGGTAAAAAGGTAGAGACCGGGTCTTTCGTGAATGGATTAAAAGATGGAGAATGGAAAACCTATCATGAATATTCTGGAGTCATCAAATTAATTGCACATTATAATAATGGGCTTCGCACTGGGAAGTGGAGTCACTTTTATTCAGATGGTCAATTGTTTAAAGAGATATCCTATCAAAATGACTTAGAAGATGGGATTTACAGAGAGTTCTTTATGGAGGGTCAACTTAGCTCAACTGGAAATTATCAAAAGGGGATGAAGAGTGGGGAGTGGATCTGGTACCTGCAAAGTGGAGCTTTAGATATGAAAGGTTCTTTTGTAAATGGAGAAATGAGTGGAGAATGGACGTATTATTTTAATACGAAGGAACAAGTGTTGAGTAGTGGAATTTATGAGGGCGGCAAGCGAAATGGGCTTTGGAGATTTTTTTATGAGAATGGAGTGCTGTGGAAGGAAGGACAGTTTAAGGATGACTTGAAAGATGGCCAATGGAAGTATTGGTACGAGAATAAGAACGTATTAATGAAGGGCGCTTTCGCAAAAGGAAAAGAGGAAGGAGAATGGATTTCTTATTTTGAAAGTGGACAAGAGAAAGATCGAGGGTCTTATGCTAATGGATTAATGGTGGATGCTTGGAAAGGGTTTTATGAAAATGGAAATGAGCGATATGCAGGTTCTTATTCAGAAGGGCTAAAAGCAGAAATGTGGACATTCTGGAGTGAAAAAGGGAAAAAAGAATTGGAGCAGAACTATGAGTCAGGGCGCCCGAATGGACTTCGTATTAGTTATTATCCGAATGGAAATGTGAAAGATAAGGGAAGTTACGAAGAGGGAATACAAGTAGGGAAGTGGGAGTATTACCATGAAAATGGGAACTTAGAAATGACGGCTACTTATAAAAACGGACGCCAGCATGGGAAAGTGCTCTCGTATCACGAGATTGGGACCTTATCTTCAGAGAAGAATTATAAGAATGGCATACCTGATGGCAAATTTATTTATTATGCAAAACGCCAAGGAAAGGTGCTTAAAACAATGGAGTTTAAAGGTGGTAAGAAAATTAGTGAATCGAAGTAGCGCATTCGTGATTAACTCCAATTTTCAAACCACCGATTGCGCTAGGAAATTGATTGTTAATTAATAGTTATATTTGACGTTTAACAACTATTAATTTAAATCAATTGTATGAATTTTAAAAATTACTTTTTAAGTGCTTCGTTTATGGCATTAAGTCTAGGCGGGTTTAGTCAAACAATCTTCTCCGAAGATTTTAATGGTACTACTCCATTAACCAATTGGACACTAATTGATGTCGATGCGAAAACGCCTGCTACTAACGTGAATTACGTAACAGATGCATGGGTTATACGCGAAGATTTTGATACTGTCGGAGTTGGTGATAATGTTGCCGTAAGTACTTCTTGGTATACACCTGCAGGAGCAGCCGATGATTATTTAGTGTCTCCTTCAATCATTTTGGGGTCAGGTAGCTTTTTGCAATATGATGCCAAAGCTCAAGATGCAACTTTTCCTGATGGATATGAATTGCGAATTTCTACTACCACACCAGATGTTGCTGGTTTGTTAGCAAATCCTGCGCTTTTTACAATTACTGCTGAAAATGCTTCTTGGACAAGGAGAACAGTAGATCTAAGCGCTTATGCAAATGATACAGTATATCTTGCATGGAGAAACAATTCTAATGATATGTTTTTATTGTTAGTTGATAACGTTTTAGTATTCAATCCTTCTTCTGAAGATGTAGTAATGAAATCACTAAATATGAATAATTTGTATGCAAATGCATCTACAGTAACTATTTCAGGTGAGATTGAGAATGCTGGAACGAATGCACTTACAAGTGTTGATATCAATTGGTCAGCAGATGGCGGTACTACTGTTAATACTGATAATGTGACACTAAACCTTGCAAGTTTTACTTCTCAGCCTTTTACACACTCTGTAACTTGGACTGCTGCAAACCCAGGGATGAATACAGATATTCAAGTTTGGGTATCTAACCCAAATAATACGACTGATGCAGACTTGACAAATGATACTTTAGTTCAGACTGTATTTGTAAATAATGGTACTTCAGGGACCAAGAAAGTGTTGTTAGAAGAGTTTACAACAGCCCCTTGTCAGTTTTGTCCAGATGGAGCAGTAGTAGTTGAAAATATTTTATCTACAACACCTGAGGCTATTGGTGTAGGTGTTCACGCAGGCTTTGGAACCGATGCCATGACGATCCCTGCACACTCTGCTTATGCAGCAGCTTTTGCACCTGGAGCCCCTACTGCAACTATTGACCGTGTATTGTTTGATGGTGAATCTGATGTTGCTATTAGTCGTGCAGCAAATGGTTGGGGAAATGCAGTAAATGCTCAAAAGGCAGCAGCTACGCCTGTTGATGTTTCATTAACCGGTACTGTAGTGAGTGGAACTAGTGTAGATCTAACCGTAGACGTTAACTTTGTAGATTATCCGATAGATCCACAAAATTTAAGAGTGAGTGTCTTTATTATTGAAGATAGTGTAACAGGTACAGGTTCTGGATACAACCAAGTAAACGCTTATAATACTACAGTAGGCCATCCATATTTTGGAGCAGGTAACCCAATAGTAGGTTTTGTTCATCGTCATGTTTTAAGAGCAGTTCCTTCAGGTACGTGGGGAGATGCTACTTACTTTACGAATACCCCTTCGTTGAACTCAACGTATTCTAAAACATATAACTTAACGCTTTCAAGTAACTGGAAGCAGAAAGATATTTCGTTTGTAGCGTTTGTAAACTATTACAACCCAAATGGTGGATTAGATGAGTATAGCATTTTAAATGCAGAGGATGTTAAATTGTCAACTTTAGTTGGAGATAAAGAGAATCAAATTGCTGAGAACAGTTTGGTGATTGCTCCAAACCCTGTTGTAAATCAAGCAACTGTTTCGTTTGACCTAGACACTCAAGAACAAACTACTCTATCAATCTTAGATATTACAGGTAAATTGATTCAAGTACAAGATCTTGGTGTTATGGCTCCAGGAGCTCAGAGAGTTGAACTAAATACGGCCAACCTATCTAAAGGATTATATTTTGTAAATCTTCAAGTAGGAAGTGCACAAATCGTTAGAAAAATTGCAGTAAAATAAGCAGTGTGATTTCTTCAACATAAAAAAGACCCGTAAGCTAAGCTTACGGGTCTTTTTTTGTATTGCTCATTGATTACTTTGTAGGAATCATATGTACATCTCTTTGTGGAAAGGGAAAGCTAACGCCTTCTGCGTCAAATGTCTTTTTGATTTTCTCCATGGTGTCGAAACTTACATTCCAAAAGTCTTCATTTTTGGTCCAAACACGCATCGATAAATTTACTGCGCTATCGCCAAGTCCCGTTAAAACCACTGCAGGTGCAGGTTCTTTTAGTATTCTGTTATCCTCACTTACTACTCTTAAAATAATTTCTCTTGCTTTAGAGATGTCATCGCTGTAATCAATTCCATAAGTTTGGTCTAGTCTACGGGTAGACTCTACTGAATAGTTAACTACTGCTCCTGTTGACAAACCACCATTTGGAACCAATATTACTTGGTTTTGTGGAGTTTTAAGAATGGTATTAAAAATTTGAATAGATTCAACTGTACCAGAAAAACCTTGAGCTTCAATAAAATCACCAACTTTAAACGGCTTCAAAATTAAGATAATCACTCCGCCAGCAAAGTTCTGCAACGTGCCTGATAGCGCCATGCCAACAGCCAAACCGGCAGCACCCAATATTGCGATAAAGGAGGTCATCTCTATGCCGACCATGCCCATAACAGAAACGACCAACAAAATTTTAAGGATGGTGCTGAACAAGCTTTTTAAGAACGGTTTCAAAGAGGGATCAATGTCTCTTTTGTCCAGCATGTTGGATAGGGCTTTGGTCATTCCCTTTACAATCCAAAGACCAATAATCAGCGTAAGAATTGCCATGATTAATTTAGGTCCGTAAGTTACAATCATTTCCATGATGGTGTCTTGGTATTTTGATATGTCAATATCATTCATAATTTTAAGTTTATGGTTTGAAAATATAAATTAATCGACAAAGTTAAATCATACGTCGACAGAAAACAATAATATGATGGGCAACTTTTTTATTGGGATTAATTATGTACATTTGCAATCGATTTAGTTGATAAGTGTATAGAGGGGACGACAGTCCCCTCTTTTTATAGGATAAAATTTAATGATTACCACACAAACAGTACAAGCTTTAATTGATGAAAAGTTGGCAGAAACAGATGCTTACTTAGTTGATTTGTCAATTAGTTCAACTAATCAAATTCGAGTTGAAATTGACCACCTAGATGGGCTGGGGATTGATGAATGTGTTGCATTAAGTCGTCATATTGAGGCGTCACTAGATAGGGTGTCAGAAGACTTTGAGCTTCAGGTTTCCTCTCCAGGGTTAGATCAGCCATTTAAAGTTATCCAACAATATCACAAGAATGTTGGCCGAGAGGTTAGTCTTACCAAAGTAGGCGGTGAGAAGATAAAAGGATTGCTGACGGATGTTTCTGATGATTTTATTACGGTAGAATACACCACTAAAGAACGAATCGAAGGAAGAAAAAAGAAAGAAGTGATTGAGCATAAAGAAGAAATTCAGCTCAATGAAATAAAAGAAACTAGAATAATTATATCGTTTAAATAAGATAAGAATGGAAAAGATAAACCTTACAGAGTCTTTTGCAGAGTTTAAAGAGTTTAAGGACATAGATCGTCCAACTTTGATGAATATTTTGGAAACTGTTTTCCGAAATATGATTATTAAAAAGTATGGTTCTGATGATAACTTTGACATTATCATCAACATTGATAAAGGAGATTTAGAGGTTTGGAGAAACCGAGAAATCGTAGAGGATGGGGAAGTAGAAGACGAAAATAGTCAAATCGCTTATTCTGACGCGGTAAAAATTGAGCCTGACTTTGAAGTTGGTGAAGAGGTTTCCGAGGCTGTTAAGATGTTAGATTTTGGACGAAGAGCTGTACTGGCATTGCGTCAGAATTTAATTTCTAAGGTACTAGAGCTTGAAAAGGATAATATTTTCAAAAACTACAAAGATAGAGTTGGTGATATTATTACCGGAGAGGTTTATCAAGTTTGGAAAAGAGAATTGTTGGTTCTTGACGATGAAGGAAACGAACTGCTTTTACCTAAAACCGAACAGATTCCTAACGATTATTTCAAAAAAGGAGATTCTTTAAGAGCAGTAGTTTCTGCCGTAGAGATGAGAAACAATAAACCAATTATTACCCTTTCTAGAACTTCACCTGTATTTTTGGAGCGCCTCTTTGAGATGGAAGTGCCTGAGATTTTTGATGGATTGATTACCATTAAGAATATCGTAAGAGAGCCGGGAGAAAGAGCTAAGGTGGCAGTAGAATCCTATGATGATAGAATCGATCCTGTAGGTGCTTGTGTCGGTATGAAAGGTTCAAGGATTCACGGTATCGTTCGTGAATTAAGAAACGAGAATATTGATGTGATTAACTTTACAGGAAATACTCAATTGTATATCACAAGAGCACTGAGCCCTGCAAAAATTAACTCCATCAAACTAGATGATGAATCAGGGAGAGCTGAGGTTTACTTGAATCCTGATCAAGTGTCATTGGCGATTGGAAAAGGTGGACATAACATTAAGTTGGCAGGAAAGCTAACTGGATATGAAATAGATGTATTTAGAGATCAAGATGAAGAAACTCAAGATGATGTTGCTTTAGATGAATTCTCTGATGAAATCGAAGGGTGGATCCTTGACGCATTCAAGTCAATTGGG
>CBFHZL010000020.1:0-27622 GCA_965660325.1 uncultured Acidiluteibacter sp. | reverse complement strand
TTTTGATTTTTCTATAAGCGTTCGAGATTTAATTCTAATTGCAGGAGGTATCTTCTTATTGGCAAAAAGTACTACTGAAATTCATCATAAAGTAAATGGTGATGAAGAAGAGATCGGCGCAAGCGGCGGATCCAAACTGACTGTAAGAACTGCAATTTTCCAAATTATTGTTTTGGACATGGTGTTTTCTTTTGATTCGATACTAACTGCAGTAGGACTTTCGGATCACCTGCCAGTTATGATAGCGGCGGTTATTATTTCACTTGGTGTGATGTTGGCATTCGCTGGTAAAATTGCTAAATTCATTAATGAACAGCCAACAGTACAGATGCTGGCTTTATCCTTTCTAATCATGATTGGTACCCTACTTATATTGGACGGGTTTCATGTTCATGTCCCTAAAGGATACATCTATTTCTCTCTTGTCTTTAGTTTATTGGTAGAATTCCTGAATCAGCGCATGCGTAAAAAGAAGTAGGTCACTATTCTTAAATAATTATCCATTACATTAGCATTCTATAATCAACACAAATTAATACTATGAGAAAAATTGCATTTGCAGTTACGGCTGCATCTTTTGCACTGCTTACTTCTTGCGGTCAACAGCCAAAAGAAGAAGAAAAGGTAGTAGCCGAGGAGGTGACAACCGAAAGAGACGAATTTGCTTATTTATCTGAGCAATTTGCAGATTTAAAGATTGTACGCTACCAAGTTCCTGGTTGGGAGAATTTAACTCCTAAGCAAAAGGAACTACTATACTACCTCTACGAAGCGGCAATTTCTGGTCGTGATATCATGTATGATCAAAATTATAAGCACAACTTAACCATTAGAAGAGCCTTAGAGGCGATGCTAGAAAATTTTGAAGGAAATACCACTTCTACCGATTATCAGGAGCTGATGACGTTTACGAAGCGTGTTTGGTTTTCGAATGGAATTCACCACCACTATGGGAACGAAAAAATGGAGCCGGGATTTTCTCAAGAATTTTTCAAAGCACAACTAACAGCGCTTGACGGCGACAAATTGCCACTAACTAATGGGGAAACTCAAGTAGAGCTTGCTGATCGATTAGCAACCATATTGTTTGATCCTACCGTAGCTGCTAAAAAAGTATCTTCAGATTCAGAAGGTGATTTAGTAGCCAATTCAGCGGTGAACTTTTACGAAGGAGTGACACAAGAAGAAGTAGAAAATTACTTCAGCCAATTCAAGAAAAAAGGAAATCAACCGGAGCACGGATTGAACTCTAAAATGGTAAAAGAAGAGGGCGAAATTGTAGAAAAGAAGTGGATGATTGGTGGAATGTATTCCCCTGCAATAGAAAAGATTGTCTTTTGGCTAGAAAAAGCAGTAGAAGTTGCAGAAACACCACAACAAGCAGAGACATTTAAACGACTGATTACGTATTACCAAACCGGTAAGGTTGCAGATTGGGATCAATATAACATTGCTTGGGTAGCAGATACTGTAGCAAGTGTTGATGCTGTAAATGGGTTTATCGAAGTGTATAACGATCCCCTTGGCTATAAAGGTTCTTATGAGTCTGTTGTTTCGTTTAGAGACGAAGAAGCTACTAAAAGAATTGCAGCTGTGGGTTCTCAAGCGCAATGGTTTGAAGATAATTCCCCATTGATGCCAGAGCATAAAAAGAAGGATGTTGTTGGGATTACAGGAAAAGTAATTACAGTTGTGGTAGAAGGTGGTGATGCATCTCCATCTACACCAATTGGTATTAACTTACCAAATAACAACTGGATTCGTCAAGAACACGGCTCAAAGTCAGTAAACTTAGGTAACATCGTTCATGCGTATGAAATGGCAGCTAAAGAAGGCAAAAGTGCTTTAGCAGAATTTGCTTACAACCAAGAAGAGATTGATCGACAGAAGCAATACGGATCGATTGCGGATATTTTACACACCGACTTGCACGAGGTAATTGGTCATGCTTCTGGAGTGATTAACGATGGAATCGGAACGCCTAAAGAAACTTTAAAAAGTTATGCTTCTACGCTTGAAGAGGGAAGAGCTGACTTGGTGGCACTTTATTTCTTGCCTGATGCAAAATTGATTGAAATGGGTTTAATTGACTCTGATGAAGTGGGTAAAGCTGCTTACGACGATTACATTCGAAATGGAATGATGCTTCAGTTGAGAAGAATCAAAAAAGGAGATGTAATAGAAGAAGCGCACATGAGAAACCGTCAATTGGTTGCAGGATGGGCGTATGAGCAAGGAAAGGCGGATAACGTTATTGAGAAGAAAGTGAAAGACGGAAAGACCTATTTCGTGATCAACGATTACGGAAAGTTGCGTGTTCTTTTTGGCGATTTATTGCGTGAATTGCAACGAATCAAAAGTGAAGGTGACTATGAAGCAGGTAAAAACCTTGTGGAGACATACGGTGTGCAAGTAGATGCTGAACTTCACCAAGAAGTATTGGATCGATATGCAGCGCTTAACCAAGCAGCGTATGGCGGATTCATCAACCCAATGTTAGTACCTGTAAAAGATGAAGCAGGAAACATTACCGATGTAAATGTTGAATATCCAACTAATTTTAAAGATCAAATGATGTATTACGGGAAAAACTATTCGTTCTTACCTCATTATAACTAATCGGTATAAAGCTAAGCTTTACATAAATGAAAAGCCCCTTTCGGATTTATTCCGGAAGGGGCTTTTATATAGTTGAGGTTAATGGATTTATTCAGCGATACGATAAATCAAAACAGCATCATCACCTTGATAAAAATAGAGGTTTACATCTTTTCGTTCAATTCGGTTGCTATTTTCAATTCTGCTTACAATGGTCGATTCAATTTCAGCATCGTTGCAGCCTCTTTTGGTCATCATTAAGCGACCAAATCCTGTTTTTTTATCGTTGCCTTCAAAGTTTCCATTAAAAATATTGCAGCCGGTACTGCCGTTAATTATTCCTTCTTCTTGATTTAAGATAACATAAGGCCGATTCATCATTCCATAGATCCGCGATTTGTCTACTCCAGGTATGTCGACTAAATTCCATTTATCGTGGTAATTGGTCGAATTGTCCATTCCTTCTAAACAACTTTGTAGCGACTCTCCATTGTGAAAAACCGTAACCGTGCGTTCAAAGCTTTCATTGTTTTTCATGCATCTGCTGTTTTCGATTTCAAAATAGAACCCTTGGTCATCTGATTTTTGAAAGTAAACAACAGGTAGCTGATCCATCTGGTCACGCTTGCTCATTTCTACTGCATTGATCACTGTATCTCCAAATCGAATTAAGGTAGCGGCGCTATTACTGTATAAGTTTAGTTTCCATTGTTCTTCGTCTGATGCAGTGAAAAGAAGTTTTACTTCTTCAGTATTCATAGTTTGGTCGGTTTCTGTTGAAATCACTTCTTTGCTCGATTTACATGCAAATAAGGATAAAATCGTAAATGCGATGATGGCGTTTTTCATGGGTTAAATTGTTTTGTTTGGCGATGAAATTACCATTTCTGTGCCAATTATTAATTTATTTGTGGGACAACTCATCGGATAGCTGTAATTTTGGGACATAATTCAGGAGTTATGCGGCGTTATTTTATTCAACTTTCATTCAGAGGAACTCATTACCATGGGTGGCAAGTACAGAATAATGCGAGAGCAGTGCAAGAGGAATTACAACAAGCACTTTCAACTATTTTAAGAAGCACGATCGAAATCACCGGAGCGGGAAGAACCGATACTGGCGTACACGCAAAAGAAATGTTTGCTCATTTTGATTGTGGGGAAGAACTGACCGATCTCGATCATTTTACGTTTAAACTGAATAGTATTTTATCGCTCGATATTGCCATAAAACAAGTGTTTGAAGTTCCTGTAGATTTTCATGCACGATTTTCTGCCACTGCTAGGAGTTATGAATATCACCTCCATCAGCATAAAGATCCATTTAAACAGGACACCTCTTATTATTATAACCGCACCTTATCGGTGGATGATATGAATCAAGCAGCTCAACTGTTGATGGATTACACTGACTTTTCTGCATTTAGCAAATCAAATACACAAACATTTACAAACGATTGTACCATTTATAATGCTATTTGGGAGATTACTGAGGACGGATTGGTTTTTCATATTTCGGCCAATCGCTTTTTAAGAAATATGGTGCGTGCCATTGTTGGCACGCTGATAGAGATTGGAATGGGTAAGCATAAAGTAGCAGATATGCACACGATTATCCAGTCAAAAAATAGGAGTAAAGCAGGAACATCTGTTCCCGCCTGTGGTTTATATCTTACCCGAGTGGAATATCCCTTTCCACAAATTAAATAGATAACTTTGGCCCCATGAGTGGAGTTTCCGGAAAAGCCCTTGATTTACCTATATTAAAACGTGTATTAGGTTTTGTAAAGCCCTATAAAGGTACATTTTACCTAACGGCTTTCCTTACCATTGTTGTGGCATTTGCAGCACCAATTCGACCCATGCTGATTCAGCGAATCATTGATAATGAATTGATGAATGGAGACATGGAAGGGCTGTGGAACATGACCATGCTTTTAATTGCTGTGCTCATCGGTGAGGCAATCGTTCAGTTTTTCCAATCGTATCTGACTTCGTGGCTTGGGCAAACGGTGATCAAAGATTTACGAACCCAGTTGTATAAAAAAGTACTGAAGTTTCGATTAAAATATTTTGACAATACCGCTCTAGGTACATTAGTTACTCGTGTGGTTTCTGATATTGAAACCATTGCCGATGTCTTCTCGCAGGGCTTATTAGAGATTATTGGTGATATTTTAAAACTAGTAGTGGTGATCGGGGTGATGCTTTACGCCGACTGGAAACTAACATTGATTTGTTTGGTGCCCATTCCGATACTTATCGCTTCTACCTCTGTATTTAAGCGGGTGATCAAAACGGCATTCCAAGAAGTTAGGACACAGGTTTCTGTGCTAAATGCTTTTGTTCAAGAGCACGTAACCGGAATGAAAATTATCCAAATTTTCAATCGAGAGAACCTAGAGATGTCTCGATTTGAGAAGATTAATAAAAAGCATAGAAATGCGCACATTCGCACGGTCTGGGCATACAGTATATTTTTTCCAATTGTAGACATGTTGTCTGCGGGCTCATTGGCCTTATTGGTATGGTGGGGAACAGGAGAAGTAGCTAAGGAAGGTAGCACGGTAACTCTTGGGGTATTGTTTCAGTTTATATTATATATCTATATGCTTTATCGTCCTATACGTCAGTTGGCTGACCGATTCAATACCCTGCAAATGGGAATGGTGAGCTCTGAGCGTGTATTTAAAGTTCTGGATACAGAATCAAGTATTCAAAATGAAGGGCAATTGTCTGCTGCAAATATTCATGGAAATATTGATTTTAAGAATGTGTCATTTGCCTACATCGATGAGGACTATGTGTTGAAGGACGTTTCCTTTTCAGTGAAGGAAGGAGAAACGGTTGCTTTTGTAGGCGCTACCGGTTCTGGTAAAACATCTACGATAAATTTATTGGGTCGATTTTATGAATTTCAAAAAGGGGAAATTTTAATCGATGGAAAAGATATTCAATCCTATGATTTAGATGGATTGCGCCAAAGTATGTCTGTGGTGCTGCAAGATGTTTTTCTTTTCTCGGATACCATCTACAATAACATTACCCTAAACAATTCCGACATTCCGATGGACGAGGTAGTAGAGGCTGCAAAAATCGTAGGTGCACACGACTTTATTGCTAAATTGCCTGGGGGATATCATTACGACGTAAAAGAAAGAGGTGGTATGCTATCAGTTGGTCAGCGCCAATTGATTTCATTTATTCGAGCGTATGTTCACCGGCCTAAAATTTTGATTCTTGATGAGGCTACTTCTTCTATTGATACCGAGTCAGAACTATTAATTCAAAAGGCGACAGATGTACTCACAGCCGGGAGAACTTCAATCGTTATTGCACACCGATTGTCAACCATTCAAAAAGCAGATAAAATTATCGTGCTGGAAAAAGGCCGAATCATCGAACAAGGCAGCCATCAGGAATTAATTGCCCAAGATGGCCATTACCGAAAGCTATTTGAGTTGCAATTTAAGGAAGCTGCAATACCTGCAAACTAGTTTACTTTTTTGGGCAAGAGTTGATCCCGAGCAAGGCATAAAGTGGACAGAAATTGACTAATCCAGTTAAAAGAAGAATTCCTCCCACAAATAAAACTATTATGGCCAGTGTCCCTGATATAACTCCTGTTATGTAGAGAGTAGAAATTACAGCTGCTAATAAAATACGTATTACTCGGTCTAATTTTCCAACGTTTACTTTCATGGCGGTGCTATTTTTGAATTCCGTTTTATGAGTATTCTAAATTAGTTGTTTTTTCTAGATTTATATTCGATTGCCGAATACTTTTTATTTCCTGAAAGAATGGTTAATTTATCGGGATACTGAAACATGGTAGAAAAAACCGTAAATAGAAATTCCAAAAAGGTTAGTTTAAGTTAAAAATGCTGAACGATTATAGTGAGCAATTTTCACAGATACGCTCTAAAACAGAAGAAATTTGTAACCCGCTTGAAACGGAGGATTATGTCGTCCAGCCGATGGAGGATGTTAGTCCTCCAAAGTGGCATCTTGGGCACACCACTTGGTTTTTTGAGCAGTTTTTGCTGATTCCTTATTTAATCGATTATTCGCCCTTTCATCCGGAATTCAATTATGTATTCAACAGTTATTATGAGAGTGTAGGCAAAAGAGTATTGCGAACGGATCGTGGAAACTTAAGCAGACCCACAACAAAAGAAGTGTATACTTACCGAGCCTATGTCAACAAACATATGCTCGCCTTGCTAGAGCGAAAAGAGCTCCTCACCGATGAGGTATGCTTTACACTTGAAATGGGGTTAAATCATGAGCAGCAGCACCAAGAATTATTGGTGTACGACATAAAATATATCTTGGGAAATAATCCACTTTTCCCCCCATATTTCTCTAATACGACTAATAAATCAACGTCCACTTCTGCACCATTGCTATTCAAATCGATAGAAGCGGGTGTCCATACAATCGGGTTTGATGGAGATGGTTTTCATTTTGACAATGAAAAAGGAATTCACCAAGTTTACATTAACCCTTTTGAGATTTCTAACCGATTAGTCACCAATAAAGAGTATTTGGATTTTATCGCTGATAGAGGCTATCAATCTTTTGAATATTGGCTTTCGGAAGGCTGGGATTGGGTGAATACCCACGGGATTAAATCCCCCGAGTATTGGCATTTTATAGAAGGGGAGTGGCATACTTATGCACTCGATGGTTTAAAGCCTATCATATGGGATGAGCCGGTAACGCACATCAGCTTTTTTGAAGCCGATGCTTTCGCACGTTGGAAAGGCTACCGATTACCGACGGAGTTTGAGTGGGAAGTCGCTGCTCGAAAATTTGGTCAAATTGCTGCCAATACTTTTTCAGAAGGAAGTAATTTACAACTGTCAGTGCAACAAGAAGCCGGTAGTCATTACTTTGGTAGCTTATGGGAGTGGACTGGAAGTGCCTATCGACCTTACCCCAATTATAAAGCCCCGATGGGAGCATTGGGAGAATACAATGGAAAATTTATGTCGAATCAGCAGGTGCTTCGTGGAGGCTCTATCGCCACACCAAAAAATCATTTTAGAATTACTTATCGCAATTTCTTTCATCCCCACTTAAGGTGGATGTTCAGCGGCTTTCGACTAGCAAAGTCACTGTAATTAATATACAACCAATTAAAATAATATATGGAACCCGACCAACAGGAAGTCGAAAAACTAACAGAAGAACATTTAAAAACATTCGCAGCAGATGTGGATGAGAGCTTATCACAATCGCCAAAACGATTGAGCTCAAAGTATTTTTATGATAAACGAGGAGATGAATTATTTCAATCCATCATGAAGCTGGATGAGTACTACCTCACGAGTGCCGAATTTGAGATTTTTTCACTGCAAAAGGAAAAAATTGCAGAAGCCATTAAATACCAAGAAGGCACGTTTCAACTGATTGAGTTTGGCGCAGGAGATGGCTACAAAACAAAGGTGTTGTTGCGCTTTTTATTAGAAATGGAAGCAGATTTTGAATATGTTCCAATCGATATCTCTGAAAATGTATTGGAGCAGTTGACCGTTAGCTTAGCTGCTGATATGCCGGAGTTGAAGGTAAATCCGATTGCAAAAGATTACTTTGAAGCGCTGGAAGATTTGCAATCAAATAATCAGCGTAAAGTAGTTTTATTTTTAGGCTCAAACATTGGAAACTTTACACCTGACTCAGCCAAGAATTTTCTTACTCAGGTTGCAGAACGGCTTAACGAAGATGATTTACTGCTGATGGGAGTAGATCTAAAAAAGGACCCAAATGTGATTTTGGCCGCCTATAACGATCCACATGGTATTACGAAGGCATTCAACTTTAATTTGCTTAACCGCATGAATGAAGAGTTAGGAGCGGATTTTGATATTTTCAACTTCGAGCACTTTCCGATTTATGACCCGGTAAGCGGAGCTACAAAGAGTTACTTAATTAGTAAACGCGATCAAACGGTAACTGTTGGTGAGTTGGATAAACAATTTTATTTTGATGAAGGCGAGCCCATTTATATGGAGATTTCTCAGAAATATAGCATCAAGGAGCTAGAAAAATTAGCTTTAGAAATAGGTTTTGAAGTTGTTAAGCATTACTATGACTGCAAACACTACTTCACCGATACACTATGGAAAATTAAAAAATAGACACGTATGAAAGCAATTTGGAATGGACAAGTAATCGCTGAAAGTGATCAAATCGTTACCGTGGAGGGAAATGCCTATTTTCCTCCGGAAAGCGTAGACCCTTCTTATATCATACCATCAGAGACTACGAGTTCTTGCCCTTGGAAAGGGAAAGCGAACTATTATTCATTGGTGGTAGCGGGCAAAGAAAATACCGATGCTGCATGGTATTATTCCAACCCTAAGGAAGCCGCAAAAGAAATTGAAGGACATGTGGCTTTTTGGAAAGGAGTAGAGGTATTGGATTAAATTTGAGGTGGTTAATTAGTGCTTTGTGCAGTAGTACCTTTTGATGTCCTTTTTAGGATGGTTTCTAAATTTCTTTGAAATACATCATGGATAAACTTTAAAACTTAGCGACAATTCCTGCTGAAACACGAAACGTTTTTCCAATATTCCGGCCATCTAGTGTGTATGCAGCTCCAACAACACCACCAATAGCCGGAGCTAGCGGTCTGTAGTAATTACCACCAATTCTTAAATAACTCACACCGAGTTCTTGAAAAGGAGGCTGTCTGCTCAACGGGGTGCCCGGAATATAATTGGTTCCTCCATCGGCTTCTAAATAATCCACAAAAAGGTCTGCATAGTATTTCTCCTTTGCGATTCCAACCTTGGCAACTAGCGGGAGGGCATCCGTAACGGGATTGTTTCTGAAGCTGTATCCAACTTTTAACATCATGAAATAATGTCCTTTTTCAAGTTGTACTATTCCCCTTATTTCTTTGGATTCTCCCTGTTGTCCAATTGCGAAAGCACTTTCAGTTTCATAATCTGTAAGCGGTAATTGATAGCCTGCGCCCAGCATAAATCGGGCTTTTACATCGTTGACACTTATTTCTGCCACCTTTAATCGAAGAAATAAACTTGCATCTTGTAAACCTGACTCTTTTCCATCATTAGAGATGTAGGGCAATGAAGCCACTACATCCAGCCAATCAGTGACTCCATAAGCAGCAAATAAATTAACACTAGAAATAGATCTTGATAGGGTCGTGGTTCCCTCTGCTATAAAGAAGTCGCTTCCACTTTCAAAAGAAGCAGAAAGAGCTACATCTGTATTTCCTTTTCCCTTCATATAGCCATCTAATAATCCTTGAGAAAAACTAGAAGTAACGGTAATAATCAGCGATAATGCTGTAATGAGCTTGTACATATGGTTCAAATAAAGCGTTAAAGTTATAAAAGTCTATGAGGTTACCAACATTTGTGATTGATATCGGTTAATTCAAATAGTATCTTTACACGGTAAAAATAGAATTATATGAGCAAACATTTTCGTCAGATAGCAGTCAAAGAGGTAATAAAAGAAACAGCAGATGCGGTATCCATCGTATTTGATATTCCAACCGACTTAGCATCCGAGTTTAATTATAAAGCAGGTCAGTACTTGACCATAATGGCAACCATTAATGGAGAGTCCGTTCGTCGATCGTACTCACTGTCTTCATCCCCTGCAGTTGATGGTCACTTGCAAGTAACTTCAAAAAAAGTAGCGAATGGTAAAATGTCGCATTATTTATACGACCAAGTGAAAGCTGGTGATGTATTGGACGTAATGCCTCCAGAAGGAAATTTTATCGTGGAGACAGACGCGATTCAATCAAATAAATATGTGTTGTTCGCTGCAGGTAGTGGAATTACACCAATTATGTCGATACTAAAAACCGTATTAGAAGAGGAGCCAAGAAGCACCGTGAAATTGGTTTATGGTAACCGAACGGCAAATGAAATAATATTTTATGATGCGCTGAATGCTTTGGCAAATAATTACGAAGGACGTCTTGTAGTTCAGCATATTTTAAGCCAAGGAACTATAGACGGTGGCGAAAGCAATACGCGTATTACTTCCAGTATTGTTTCAGCGACTGTTGCTGAGCAAGGTGCAGCTGCTATTTATTACATCTGTGGTCCTGAGGGAATGATTCAATCAACTGAAGAAGCGCTGAAATCGGCATCTGTTTCTAAAGACCACATCAATATTGAATACTTCACAAGCTCAGCAGTCGACGAAGGAAAAGACACTGTTTATGAAGGAAATGAGAATGAAGTGACGGTTATTTTAGACGGGGATGAGTTTAAAGTAACACTTAATGACGGAGAGACCATCTTAATGGCTGCAGATCGTCAAGGAATTGATCCCCCATATTCTTGTCAGTCAGGAGTGTGTACTACATGTAAAGCCTTCGTAAAACAAGGGAAAATTGACATGGGAGAAAGCTTTGCATTGGATGATGAAGAAATCGAAGAAGGCTTTATTCTTACCTGCTGTTCACGACCTGCTTCAGGTGGGGTTATTATTTCCTACGACGATATTTAATCATAACAATATAGGTTTTAGTAATCGCCGAGCTGGAGTTCAAACTCTACTCGGCGATTTTCTTTTTTAAAAGCCTCAGAAGTATTTGCATATAACGGTTCTGATTGACCTTTACCATCGAACTGTAGCCTATCGGGATGAATTCCGTTTGCTATTAAATAGTTGTAAATGGTTTCTGCTCTGTTTCTAGAAAGCGTCAAATTATAATCGGCTGTAGCCTGATTGTCTGTATGACCAATCACCGTCAGTTGAATACGAGTGTCAGACCTCATTAAGTTGATCAATTGATCTAAACTTGGCCGCATATCGCTGCGCAGGGCATATTGATCGGTATCGTAATTGATTTTTAAACTAAATGAATAAGTGTTTCGACTTTTTTGCTCGAATGTAGGTGGTAGCAGCCATTTGATGTTTTCCGTGAGCAACTTTAGAAAGTCTACCCCTGTAGGTTTATTGCCCCGAGTAGCAAAGCTGCCTGCCTTTAAAAAAACGCCAGAATCGTAGTATGGGTCACCTATGTCGGTGATGCCGATCTTTAGTTGATAGCGCTCACCTGGAATGACCGGAGTCTCTGCTCGCAATAGTTTGGTAAACCCATCGAATTGATACTGAAGTGACCGTTCTCCTGCAGCTCTGTTATTTTCAAATCGCTTTACGTTATTGTAGCTCCAAGGAGAATTGGATAAATACAGGTGATTATTTTTACGACTATTGATGTTGTCCACCGATATGGGAACCGCAGCATTTTCAAATACCGCTAAATTCTTACCATTGATTTCTCCTTCTTTTTTGATGATAAAAGCAAATACATCGTTTACACCTTTATTTACATACTCTGGGTATTCTTCTGAAGCAAAAAAGTAGGAAAACGACAATGTGTCGCCAATTGGTATAAAGTCGATAACGATAACAGCAGCATCGTAGCTTTTTCCATTTCCTAAAAATTCCAGATCGGTGTCTGCAGGGCCAAATGTTTTTATGCCGGAATTATTCTGATTATTAGGTCCAATTGCATCAAATACATTTCCGGTGCTAATGGCAATTCCGTTGTTGATTACCGCATATTTACTAGGGTCTTCAAAGCCTGCAAAGGATTCTTTAGCACCTGTATATGAAACGTGTTCAATAAAAATCCCTGAATGGCTTGTAGTTAAGTATTTCTTAATACTTTCTGAAGCACTCAGTGTGGTGTCGAACTGCAACTGAGCAGTCACATCTACAATTGAGAAAAATAATAGAAGAAATATGATTCGCATGTTTTCTTAAAATGATTTTTTAGCCAACGCAATAAGAGTGCCTCAATCCTACTAAACGAAGTCAAATCAACTTTAGCATATTTGGTCCATTTATTAAATACCTTGAACCTTACCAATATAGTTAAGTCGAAGAAATAATCTATTGTAACTTTTGCTTCAAAAGATCCCTAATCTCCCTCAATAACTGATTAGTTTCACGCATAGAATCAACAGAAGAGTCTCCACTATTTTTAGTTTGAAATAGTTCCCGTTGTTTCAATACATGTGTTTTGAAAGCTTCAATATCCATTATACCTACTAATTTCATATCAGCACCTGTGGATCCGGAATTTCCAGCGGTTTCAATTTTTAAAATCTTCAGATTGAAAAAGTTTAATATCGGGTTTTGTATAAAGGTTAAGTCTTGTATATTTTCAAGTGGAATAGTTTTTTCTACCTTGAAAAACATGCCTTTTTTGAATTCAAGATGATGGGTCGTGAGGGTACATTCTAGGTTTTTGTAGTACCTTCTGCTAATGAACTGCCCCAAGCCTAAAATCCAAATTAGTAATACAGGTATACCGATAAAAGTTACTGCAAGCAGTAGCGCTCCTACTAAGAAAATGTAACTTTTAATTCTTGGGTTAAAGGTAGCGGTTAAAATGGGTTGGTCTGTCATGTTGTTATTTTTTATCTGTGTAAAGAAATAAAAAAAGTTTGCCGCATGCAATGCCACTTGGCTTAAACTGCTAATCTGCTTGATTTAGTTTATGGAAAATTACCGATAAGGGCTATGTGGGAGTCAGTATATTTCTTAGCTTTAGAAAAAAGAAGAATTCTAATGAAACAGGTTTTCTTACTTATTTAAATTCATGTAGTATGAAATTATATTTTTTACAAGTTATCTCAATGGGTTGTTTTTTTATTTGCACAGCTTTTTCTCTGTATGAATCTGAGGGGATTAATCGTGTCTATGGTGTTAGTAGTGATAACCCTAATAGAATAGAGTTGAAATTAAATGCTGATTATACATTTACCTACCACGACCATTCTAGCAAGTATAATAAAATTGATGTGAGAGGAGTATATGAGTATAAAAATGGAAGAGTGTTTCTTATTCCTACTCAAAAAGATATCACTTTTCATACCCAATGGCACTTCTCTGTGGACGGAGAGATTGCCAAGTCAAGAAAAGGACTTTGTTGGTATACCTTAAATCGATTAGAGTAATAGGTGGGTAACTCTTTTATTTAAAAAACTTTATAGTTGTAAATATAATTTAACTTATTACTCTCCAAACTTTATCGCCAAAGAGCTACCAATAAAGAATGAGCTATACTCAGAATTTGAGAAGGTATTAAAGTTTTCATCTTTTATACCTAAATATCTGCCTTCAATACGGCAGACAACATTTTTAGTTGGTGCGTAATCAAGATTAAGAGAAGCGCCCCAGATGCCATCTGACTCCATTCCTAAGTCACCAATTACCACGCTTGCATCATCGGTAATGAACTCTCCTCTGGCGGCTAGTGACCATTTTTCATCGTATTTGTATTGAAGAATTGCAGTGGGGACATACCACAAATGGTAAGCGCTACTATTCTTTTGTCGCTGCTCAAATCCAACATCTAAACCAACTATAGCATTCCACTTTTCAGATAATTCAATGATGCTGTAAAAATTATTGAAGTAGCGCATTTTTCTGCTGCTATCGGCATATTCGGAGCCGATGAATGTGCTCCAGTTTAAAGCAATATCATCCGTGATTTGATAATTGATCTGCGTTCCAAATGCAGGTAAGCTATTTCCTTCTAGTCTTTCAATGCGTTGCCAACCATTGCTTACCAAGGCTGTTAATTCAAGATTTTCTGAATAGTTATAGGTTAACTTGGCACCAGTTAAAAAGTAAGGAGAACTTTCCGCTGTTAGCGATCTGGTCAGTGTCATATTATCCATAGAAATGGCACTTTCAAAACCCAGGTTTGATGGAAAGAGACCTGCATCTAGCCACAAGGAGTTTTCTTTATTTAAACTAACACCTACGCTCGCTTCATAGATACTCCGAAAAACTTCAGCCTCGCCTGCGTAATTGTCTTGTGCATAGGTTCCTGATTGTAATCCTAAGTTAACTCGGTATTTTTCATGGTTTACATTTACTTGAATTAGAGCTAAGTTGATGTTAAACTCATTGTGCCTATTGTGATTAAATAAATAAGGTTGTCGTTTACTTTCTGTCGGTTTTTCAAAGTCGTAAACATAGAAGGCATCAACAAAGCCACCAATATTTATCTTCGGTTTTGCTTGCCAGCTACTATCATTTTGAGCGATTGTATTGCTTATGGTAATTAATAGGGTAAGGATAGAAATGATAGTTTTCTGAGTCATGGCTATTATTTGAAGCGTTCTATTGCTGTTTCTGTATCTTGATTGTAGGTCCAGATTTGTTTCAACGATTTTCCATCAATTGATTTAGTCGTTACTTCTGATAGACCTTCATTAACTAAAATGATAAGGTACGTAACTTTTTCATGGATAGAAAGCAATTCTTCCGTTGAGTGGCTTTCTTTTAGCAAGTCCACAACCTTAACACATCCCTTTGGCTTTTCTAACAGTATGGTTTGGTCTTCCATTAATTCCGGAGTTATGCTCCATTCATTTTTAGTTGTTTCCATAAAGGCTCCCAATGCATTTACACCAACTTGATAGGTTCGTTTATCACTTTCTGATAGCGTTGATTCTTCTATGGCAGATAACAGTGGTCCTATTTGATGAATAATGGTTGTATTTTTTGATTCATTTAGCTTGTTGCGCTGTTTAAAAAACTGCTGCAGCTGCTTGAGTTCATTCTTGTCTACTTCTTCCATACATCAAAGGTATTGCTTTTGTGCTTTAATAGTGTTTGCTCCCATAGAATCTTGATGACTTATGTATATTTGCATCCGCTAATTTTAAAGCGTTTTAAAAAATAAACCCTATTGTGCGTAAGCATCTACCATATATCTGTTTTTTTCTACTTTTTGGACTTTCTGCTAGCCATGCGAAGTCGCAGAAAAATAAAATTGTCAATACGGCTATTACGATTCAATACACCGATATAGCTCCTAATATTGATGGTAACTTAACTGATGAGGTTTGGATGAATCAGCCAATTGCCAATGGTTTTTTGCAAAATACGCCAAAACCTCATCAAGCCCCTTCAGGAGAAACCGAGGTAAAAATGATTTATGATAATCAAGCCGTTTATATTGCTGCACGGCTATATGACCAACCTGATAGTATTTACAATTTCCTTACTGAGCGCGATGATGTAGGAAATGCAGATTTCTTTACCGTTGTTTTTAATAATTATCAAGATGGCATCAATGGTGATGGGTTTTCAGTTACTCCATCAGGGGTTCAAATTGATACAAAGTATTCTGCTGATGATGAAAGTGTCGCTTGGGACGCTGTATGGGAGTCAGCAACACAGCTTGACGATTCTGGTTGGACGGTAGAGATGCGCATACCTTATTCAGCATTGCGTTTCCCGGAAGTAGAAAAACAACAATGGGGTGTTAATTTCGGTCGTGAAATACGCAGAAATAGGGAACGTTCATGGTGGAATTTTGTCAATCCTGCTATCGATGGATTGTTAACCCAAACGGGAACAATTAATGGAATCGAGAACATTGAGCCACCTATTCGCCTCTCTTTTTTTCCTTATGCTTCTAGTTACGTTGAGCACAGTTCAGAAGATGGTAGTACTTCATCGTCACTAAATGGTGGTATGGATGTAAAGTATGGGATTACCGATGCTTTTACGTTAGATATGACCTTAATTCCAGATTTTGGCCAAGCGCGATTCGATAATCAAATATTGAATTTAACGCAATTTGAAATTGAGTTCAATGAGAATAGACAATTTTTTACCGAAGGTTTAGAATTGTTTAATAAAGCCGGAATATTTTATTCCCGAAGAGTCGGTGGCCGCCCACATAATCAAAGAAAGGCTTTCTCCGGGCTAGATACCAATGAACAAGTTGATGAGTTGCCTGCACAAAGTCGATTGCTGAATGCCACTAAAATTTCTGGTAGAAATTCAAACGGATTAGGAGTTGGTTTTTTTAATGCTTTAGAGAGTAGGGTGAATGCACGCATAGCTGATACCATTTCAGGAAAGCGCAGAAATGAAGAAGTTAATCCACTCACCAATTATAATGTACTGGTATTTGATCAAGTATTGAGAAAGAATTCCTTTGTCACCTTAACCAATACAAACGTTGTTCGTGAAGCAGATGCTAGAGATGCCAATGTAACGAAGTTAGATTTTCAATTGGCTAATCGTGAGAACGAATATGCTATTTCGGCTGCGGCCGGAATGAGCCACTTGTTTGATCGTGGTGGCGTGACGAGCGGATATACTTGGGAAGCAGGTATACAAAAAATCAGTGGAAATTTTAAGTTTGAGCTTTCTCAGCAGAATATCTCAGACACGTATGATCCTAATGACCTTGGCTTCCTGAACATCAATAATGTAAAAAACACCTATTTGTTTGCACAGTACGCTATTTTTGAGCCTTTCTCTATTTTCAATTTTGCTAGACATAACTTTGAAGCAGATTATCAGCGTTCTTTTAAGCAAGACCAGTTTATGAATTTTGCTTTAAGATACTCCACTGTATATTCCCTTCGTTCATTTCATGCAATAGGTTTGAACGCTGCATTAGAGCCTGTAGAAACAAATGATTTTTTCGAGACTCGAACGTTTGAGCAGTTTTATAAATTCCCAACTAACTTTACTTACGGAGGATTCTTTTCAAGTGATTACAGCCGGCCTTTTGCATTGGACTTAAGAACTACTCAGCGGGTATTTGATGAACAAGGTCGTTATAATACCTATTACGAAGTTTCTCCTCGATTTCGCCCAAACGATAAATTGTTTTTTGTGTTAGAGCACAACTGGGGTAGAAGGTATAACGAAAAAGGGTTTGTTGAAAATTTAAATGATAGCATTATTTTCGGTCGGAGGGATGTAAAAGAACATGAAACAGCCATAACTGGTAATTATATTTTCAACAACCGAATGGCCCTCAATTTAACCTTGAGGCATTATTGGTCTACAGCTTTGTATGATCGTTTTAATCTGGTAGATGAGAATAACGGGGAGCTATTACCGACAGATTATGCAGGTTTTAATGAAGATGGCACTACGATCCATGATATCAGCTTTAATGCATTCAATATCGACCTGGCCTATAATTGGCGGTTTGCCCCCGGTAGTGAAATTTCTGTAGTTTGGAAAAATATTATTTCAGAGCAAGGGGAGCCGCTAGATGTTAATTACATTGATGGTGTAGAACGTATGCTGCAATCACCCCAGTTAAATAACTTTTCAATTAAAGTCTTGTACTTTATCGATTACTTGGACTTAAAAAGAAAGGGTGGAGGGAAGGTTTAGGCTGTTGTTCTTTTCTTAAAAGAAAGTAATGCTGCGCCAAGCAAACCAACTCCAGTTCCTACCATTAAGCCACTAACAACATCTGGCAATGTGTAAAAGTGAGCGATAATCTGTGCTGATGCAATTACTAATGCTCCTGCAATGATTAATACTGTCGGTCTATTTTTCATGGTCACTCGATTTTGATTTGACCAAATGTACAGATTCCTGAATTAGTTCCCGTAATACATTTTGCTTGATAAGAGCTAGACTCTTTATGTAAAGGCAAGATGCTCCTGTTTTATGCTTTCCTAAATTCGCAAGTAAGCGTTGATGAGGTCCAAACCCTGAGATGATATAAATGCTTATCCTTGCCTTTCGAGATGAGAAACCTGTTAATATCCAATTTCCTTCTCTACCGCTTTCATACTTATAATGATAACTGCCAAATCCAACAATTGACTTTTGCCATATTTTTGGTTGCTCGCCTGTGATTTCAATCATCAGACTCATTAACTTCAAACAATCACTCAAGCGCTGCTCATCCTTGATGGTATTTAAGTAGGCTTTTACTTCATCCGAATATGTTAAAGGTTCGTTCATCTTAGTTTATCCTCCACCAATCACTACCACTCACTTTTAAGTCTTCCAGCCAGATAGATTCTCCAATTTTAGGCGTGAGTAATTCAAGATTTAATTCTTTTGCAGCTTTAGAAACACGGATTACAGGATCATTCCAATCATGCAATGCTAGCGTAAACGCACCCCAATGAATAGGCATTATCATTTTGGCTTTTACGTCCAAACCTGCTTGAGCAGTTTCTTCTGGCATCATATGAATTTGAGCCCACTTTTCATCGTATTGTCCACACTCCATCATGGCAAAATCAAAAGGTCCGTACTTTTTACCAATTTCTTTAAAGTGAGGACCATATCCGCTGTCACCGCTGAAGTAAAGCGTGTCTTCCTTTCCTATAATCACCCAGCTTCCCCAAAGGGTTGCATTCCGATTTGTTAATCCTCTTCCAGAGAAATGGCGAGAAGGAGTAAAGGCAAGGTTTACCTCACCTAGTTGGGTTTCTTCCCACCAATTCATTTCGTGGATGCTTTCAGAATTCACACCCCAAGCCTCAAAATGGGCGCTTACACCTAGCGGAACATAAAATGCTTTTGTTTTTTCTTTTAACTTCTGAATTGACCCGTAATCTAGATGGTCGTAATGATCATGAGAAATGATGATGGCATCAATAGCGGGTAGCTTTTCAATTTCAATCGGTAAATCATTATTGTATCGTTTGCCGCCAAGCAGTGGGTGAGGAGCAGGAACATTTCCGAGCATGGGATCGAGTAATATGTTCTTACCCTCCATCTGTAATAAGAATGAAGAGTGTCCAAACCATATTAAACGAGTTTTACTCGCGTTTTCGACCACTTGAAGCGAATCTATTTTTACTAATGGTAATTCTTCTCCTGGCCTTCCATTCGGGTTTCCTTTTATAAATTCTTTCAATGAACTCATCATATTTTTGAAGCTCATATCCATAGAAGTCGGAATCAGGTTTTCAAACTTTTTATCAGCGCTATTGAAGTTGCTTTCTTGTGCATACTTTGCAACTTTTTCATCAGATGGGTTAGCACCAAATTCTTTACTAAAGTTGACGAATACAATTCCAATTACAGCAATTAGAATAATTAGAGATAGGATGGTTAAGCTCACGAATTTTAGAATTTTCTTGATCATTATTTTCATTGATTTTCTAACTGCAAAGATGAAATTGTTTTTTAATTAAACAGTTGTCCAAAACTGTCAATGCTTATTGTCCAAAGCTGTCATTTCATTTGATTAAAAAAGTCAGATGGGGTTTGATTGTATTGCTGTTTAAAGGAACGTGAGAAATGGGCTAAATCCTCAAAACCTGACTCAAGGTATACTTCTGATGGACGTTTACGCTCGCTAGCCATAAGCGTTTTAGCGTGCATCAATCGTTTTTTCTTAATCCATTTATGCGGAGTGTCGTTAAAAATGGTTCTAAAGTCTCTATTAAATGTAGATAAACTTCTTCCTGAGCTTTTTGCTAAATCTTCTAAAGGTATATTAAATAGGTAGTTGTGGCTCATTAGTTTTTCCATATCCGCTCTTTCTGTTAAAGAGTATTCTTTAAACGCTCCTGCTATGTTTATATCTGCTGAAATTAATGCATGCAAGGCTTCTAACGTTTTTAATTCTACCAACTGTGGCTCTAAATCTTCTCCATGATCTACATAAGAGATGATAGAATTCATGAGTATTTCTAGGTTCTTGGTAGAAGGAATAGATATAAATCGACTTTTTACAGCAGGGATACTATTGGAAAATTCAATTTGTCGAAATGCTTTTCGTATGAACTCATTGGTAAGCGCAAAGGCGTAAGTTTTAGCATGCCCTTCCTGCTCATTCCATGTCTTAAACATGCTGGCTTCTGTAAATTTACGGATCAGTGCGAAAGAGTTCTTAGGAATGGTATATAGCTTTTGATCGATAGTAGCGTTGATCTGTCCTACTTGGGCATAGAGTAAAAGAGAGTGTGGGTAGTAGGTCGCTTTCATTTTATTAGATGATGTTTCACAAGAAGCTGCAATCATCACCTCTCCGCATTGAATAAATTTTAAATTTTTATCCTCCATGTCGCAAAAGTAGTTTAGAATTGTTAGAACTACTTGTCTGAAAATGTCAAGCTTTGTAACGGTAAGCTAAATTCAATTTTGTCTAGATTTACTTTTCTGCTGTAATTATAGCTTGGAGACAGATATCCTATCATCCCATTTTCCTAGCCTTTATCGCATACACCATCGGTACCTTGTTACCCCAATGTTTGATTTGGAATTTCCCCGGCTCAAATTCTACCGTATGTGAAAAGCAATTATAAGGTGAGTAATCAAATTCATTTAAGGATAGTATCGAAAGGCCTTGGTTGATTAAGCTATTCACCACCTCCCCAAGTCCATGATTCCAAGAAATATAGTCTTGTTTGATTTCTGCATCAGGGTTCGTGTAGGTTCCTTCTTCCATTTCTTCGATAGGAGCATCATTGAAATAGCGGTATTGGATTTTACTAAATGCATCATCATACATCCACACAACAGGGTGAAATTCAGCAATCACAAATTCCCCCGAAGGTTTTAAAAAGTGAGCAACTACCTGCGCCCATTTATCAATGTCAGGCAGCCATCCAATGGTACCATAACTCGTAAATACCACATCGAACTGCTCTGTCAACTGATTTGGTAAGTCATACACATCACAGCAAATAAACTGTACATCCGTTTTAGTTTGCTCATTGAGCTGTATGGCATAATCTATTGCGGCATCAGAAAAATCTACTGCAGTTACCTTAGCGCCCAATCTTGCCAATGAGATAGAATCTTGCCCAAAATGACATTGCAAATGCAGTACTTTTTTTCCTTTTAATTCCCCTAAAAGCTCTAATTCAATAGCATTTAAGGAGTTTTTGCCTGCTAAAAAGCTTGGTACATCATAAAAATCAGATTCTATATGTATAGCCGTTCGTTCGTTCCAAGAGTTTTTGTTGATTGATAGGTAATTAGAAGACATATGGACAATTTTTATCAAATTTAATACTTTTAAAGAAAGATGTCTAAATGAATTGAACGCTAATCAATTCATTGGGCAACTAATTGGTAATTTTGCATTTTTTAAAATCCTAGTAAAATATATTAGCGAATCATTTTTTTGATAAAAAAGGTTTTGGTTGCTAGAAGGTTAGATCATTTTTATAAATAAAAAGTTATCATACTCAAATCAAAACAGTGAAATGATTGTCTAACCTATTTTTATGTTTACCGGAGGTAAAAAAAACGAGTAAGCTAGGAGAAAACGAACAAACAGAAAATGAAAAAAAGACAAATCATTATTATCGGAACCGCTATTTTGATCTTGGTTGTCGGTAAATTAATATCGAACATACTAGCAGAGCCTGCAGAAAAGCGAGCAAAAGCAAAAGCAAATAATGTCGCTGTTGTTTTTACGGAAACGGTAAAAAACGATACGATACCAGTTTATTTTACAACTACTGGATCCATAGAAGCTGTGAAGCGGATGGAGCTATTTAGCGAAGTTCAAGGCGTAATGAAATCAGATAATGGAAAGTTCAAAGCAGGAAACACTTTTCAAAAAGGTGAAACGCTTATTGAAATCCAATCAACAGATCAAGAGGCACAGTTGTACGCACAGAGGAGCAGTTTTGAAAGCGCTATTACGAGTATCATGCCTGATATCAAATCAGACTTTCCAAATGATTTCTCCTTATGGAAAACGTATTTGAGCAATTATGCAGTAAACAAAAGCGTAATGCCTCTTCCTGAAGTATCGGATGAAAAGCTACAATCATTTCTTGTAGGACGTAGCATATACAGCAGTTACCACAGCTTAAAAAATTTAGAATTAATCAACGAGAAATATGCCATTAAAGCGCCTTACAATGGTGTGCTTACTACAGCGAATGCTGATCCAGGAACAGTAATTCGCCCCGGGCAGTCCTTAGGTGTTTTTATTCAGCCCAATGTGTATGAACTAGAAGCATCAACCGATGCAGTTACTGCACAACGACTGAAAGTAGGTCAACTTGTAACTTTAACAATGGACGGCCTTGAAGGAAAAGAGTGGGTTGGTGAAATTAGCCGAATTGTAAAAGCCATTGATAAAGCTAGTCAGTTGAATACCTTTTTTGTACGCGTAGAAGGGGAAGAACTTAAAGAAGGAATGTTTCTTCAAGCAAAGGTGAGAGCAGAAGAAATACCCCAAGCATTTCAATTTTCACGATCTGCGCTGGTGGATAACAATAAAGTCTATTTGGTTAAAGAAGGAAAGTTGGTCTTAACAGGTATTCAAAAACAATTTATCAACCAAGATGATGTGGTGATAACTGGATTAAGCGATGGAGATAGAGTACTTACCAAAGTACCACCAACTGCTTTTGAAGGCATGGATGTCACTATTTACGAGGAGAAGTAAGGCATGAGAAATCTAATCACTCATTTTATTAAATATCCTGTTGCGGGGAATGTAATCATCATTGCGTTTGCTATCTTAGGCTATATGGGAATGAAGAGCATGAAGTCAAGCTTTTTCCCCCTTCAGGATGCCAAGTTGATTAATATTACGGTAGTATATCCAGGAGCATCACCTCAAGAAATTGAGGAAGGCGTTGTACTTAAAATTGAGAATAACCTTAGAGGACTGCTCGGTATTGATCGGTTTACTTCTTCATCTTCAGAGAATGCAGGATCCATTATTGTAGAAGCTGAAAAAGGTTATGATATTGATGTGTTGCTCGCAGATGTAAAAAATGCCGTAGATAAAGTTCCCTCTTTTCCTTCCGAAATGGAGCCACCTGTAGTCGCTAAACAAGAAACATTGAACAAAGCGATTTCGATGGTAATTTCAGGAAAATCCATCGATTTGCTAACCTTAAAAACCATGGCTCGTCAGGTAGAGTCTGAGCTCCGAGCCATCGATGGTATTTCGCAAGTAGCGATTAGCGGATTTCCCGATGAAGAAATAGTAGTGGCGGTAGATGAAACCATTTTACGACAGTATAATCTTACTTTCCAAGAAGTAGCTCAATCCATTGCGCAGACCAATTTGTTAATAACAGGAGGTTCTGTAAAAACTAAAGCAGAAGAATACCTGATACGACTTCGAAACAGGGCTTACTATGCTCAAGAGTTGGAAAATATAGTCGTGAAGGCTTTTCCAAATGGCGGACAGATTATGCTGACCGATGTGGCCACGGTCGCGGATACATGGTCAGAAACACCGAATCGATCGTATTTTAATGGGAACCCTTCCATCAATATCGATGTGAGTACCACCAACACCGAAGACTTTATAGAAGCAGCTGATAAAACACTCGCCTACATAGCTGATTTTAATGAACGCAATCAGAATGCGAGCATCGAGGTAACGAGCAACCGAACCATTACCGTAATTCAGCGAACAGAGCTATTGGTCAAAAATGGGATACAGGGAGTAGCATTGGTGTTATTTTTCTTATCGCTCTTTTTGCGACCTCGCCTAGCTGCTTGGGTAGCATTTGGTTTGCCTATTTCCTTCTTAGGGATGTTTATGGTGGTGAATTATTTGGATGTAACCATCAATGTATTGTCCCTTTTCGGGATGATCATTGTTATTGGAATTTTGGTTGATGATGGGATCGTTATTGCGGAGAACATCTACCAACATTTCGAGCAAGGAAAATCGCGTATTCGTGCTGCCATAGACGGCACTTTAGAGGTAGTGCCTGCAATTACATCAGCCATTTTAACCACCATGATCGCTTTTAGCACCTTCTTTTTCTTAGATGGTAGAATTGGAGAATTTTTCATGGAAGTAACCATTGTGGTCATGCTAACACTCGCCTTTTCGTTGTTGGAAGCCTTTGTGATTTTACCAGCTCACATTGCGCATTCCAAGGTGCTTACTAAAGAACAGAAGACGTATCGTTTTAATGTGTGGGGCGATAAGATGATGAATTTTATGCGGGACAAGTTTTACACCCCTTTACTTACCTGGTCGCTTAAATACAAGCCTATTGCTTTTGCTATTCTCATCGCTTTGCTGATGATTACAATGGGTGCCATGAGCGGAGGTGTGATAAAAGGCACTTTTTTCCCTTCCATTGCAAGCGATCAAGTAACGGTGAATCTGACGATGCCACAAGGAGTAAATCCTGAAGAAACTGACTCCTTAATATCGATTGTGGAGAAAGCTGCTTGGGAAGTGAATGAAGAATTTTCGCTCTTACAAGCAGACGGAAAAGATGTGGTGGAAAATGTGATCAAAAAACTTGGGCCCGGAACTGCGGCCGCGTCATTAACCGTAAACCTATTACCCGGAGAGTTTCGAAAAGTCGCTGCTACAGATGTCGCAGGAGCGATTTTTGAGAAAGTAGGTACCTTTCCATCGGCCGAAAGCTTAGTTATCGATGGTGGTTCTAATTTTGGTGGAAAACCTGTTTCTGTTTCTCTTTTGGGATATAATATCGATGAATTAAAAGCCGCTAAAACAGAGCTTAAAGAGCGATTAAAAGAGAATCCGCTGTTGCGTGATATTCTCGATAATAATCCACAAGGAATTAAAGAAATCACGTTGGAAATGAAGGATGTCGGTTACAGTTTAGGACTGACCTTAAACGGACTGATGGCTCAAGTACGAAGTGGTTTTAACGGTTTGCAAGTGCAGCGTTTTCAACGAGGAGAAGACGAAGTGATTGTATGGGTACGATATGATATTGAAGGAAGGTCTTCCATACAAGACTTAGAGGAAATGCGTATTGTTACCCCTCAAGGGACGCGGGTGCCTCTCAAAGAATTGGCCAATTACTCCATCGAACGAGGAGAAATTTCCATCAATCACCTAGATGGGAAACGAGAGATAAAAGTAGAAGCCGATTTGAAAAATCCAAAAGAAAGTGCTTCTGCGATTATTGACGAAATCAGAACCGACATCATGCCGGAGTTGATTAATAAGTATCCGAGTATCTCAGCACTTTATGAAGGGCAAAACCGAGAAGCAGGAAAAGTACAAGGTTCTGCTGCACAAATTTTTCCAATCATTTTACTACTCATTTATATCGTTATCGCCTTTACATTTAGGTCTTACAGCCAACCATTATTGTTGTTGATCATGATTCCATTTGCATTTATTGGTGTAGGTTGGGGGCATTATATTCACGACTTTCCGGTTAATATTTTATCCCTTTTGGGAATTATTGCCTTGATTGGTATTGTTGTGAATGATGGATTGGTATTTATTGCGAAGTTCAATGGATTTCTAAAAGATGGATTGCCCTATGATGAGGCCTTAATTGCAGCAGGAACCTCCCGATTTAGAGCCATATTTTTAACGTCGATTACTACCATCGCGGGATTATCTCCTTTGATATTTGAAACTAGCCGACAAGCACAATTTTTAATTCCTATGGCCATTTCAATCGCTTATGGAATTGGTATCGCCACCGTTTTAACCTTAGTCATGTTGCCCATGCTATTGGGCATGAGCAATACGGCAAAAGTATATCTCCTGTGGTTTTGGGAAGGCGGAGAGAAGCCTAAAAAGGAATCCGTGGAACGTGCGATAAAAGAAATTGAATCAGAAAAAGAAGCAGATGAATTATAAAGTCCCTTTTACAGTACTCGTATTCTTGATCGTCACTACTGCACTGGCGCAAGAGAAGCTTACGTTCGAGAATGCATTGCGTTTAACGCTGGAAAATAATTATGCCATCTCTATGGCAGAGGTGCAGAAAGAAATCGCCTTGAACAATGCAAGCAAAGCAAATAATGATTATTTGCCGACTATTTCTGCTTCGGGAGGCTATAACTGGACGTATTTTGATGGAGAAAACCGACTGATTACCGAAACAAGGGAATTCGATGCCAACAACTCCTACAATTATAACGCTACTGCAAGCATCAGTTATACTATATTCAACGGCTTAAACAGACGATACACCTATCTGCAGAATAAAGAAAATGCGGTATTGAGTGATTTGCAGTTACAATTGGTCATTCAAAATACGGTCGTAGAATTAGCGACTATTTTTCACGAGGTTGCGCGATTGGAGGAGAATGTTGAATTTTTGAGTCAATCGGTAAACATCTCTCGTGATCGGTTAACTAGATCGGAAGATCAGTACGAATATGGGCAAGCCAAAAAGCTAGATGTATTAAATGCACGAGTGGATCTAAATACCGATAGCATCAATTTAATTAATGGACTGCAGCAGTTAGAAAATGCCAAAAGAGACCTCAACTTCATCATGGGCCAAGAAGTTTCTCAGGCGTTGGTGGTCGATAATTCGATTGCGATCCGAAATGATATTCAAGAAAGTGAAGTGGTCGCCTCAGCGGAGGAGAAAAACTTACAATTGCAGATTGTAGCCAATAATTTAAAAGTAAATGAATATGCCATAGGAGCAGCCAAATCGACATGGATGCCGAGCATTAACGCCAACGCAGGTTACCAATACCGCGGTACGGAAGATCCGAATGGTGCTTTTTTGATTGGTTCTAGCAATTTTGGACCACAAGCTGGATTGGCCTTAAACTGGACCTTATTTAACGGCAGTAATCAAACCCAAGTAAAAAATGCCAAGTTGAATTTGATGAACCAACAAATCGAGCAAAAATCATTGGGGCAACAAATAAAATCACAAGCCTTAAATAGTTATACGGTTTATGAAAATCAACTGTTTGTACTCAACGCCCAAGCAGATAACGTAGCTACCGCTCAGGATAACTTTAATCGAAGTAAGGAAGCTTTTGCATTGGGACAAATAAATTCCATTGAATTCCGTCAAGCGCAATTAAACCTGTTGAATGCTGAACAAGCAATGAGTACCGCTAAATATGCCGCAAAGAATGCCGAATTTCAAGTATTGGCAGTAATGGGTAAACTAGTGGAGTAGGGCAGTGGTGGAAGCAAAAGAGGAAATCAGTATCTTCGAGCTTCAAACACTACATGATGAAAATACTACGCATTACACTAGCTTGTTTATTGGTTGGTTCATTTTCTATAACAGCATCAGCCCAAAAGCGAAAAAAGAACAAAAAAGAATCCACAGAAAAAGCTGCACCAGCTAAAAAGTCAGCGATTAAGCCTTACGCTGAAGTTGTTACTGCAGAAGCAGTAAGCGATAGTGGGCTTTTTGTAACGCATCGGATAGAGGAACGGTACTTTTTCGAGATTCCATTGAGCTTGCTAAATCGTGATATGTTGTTGGTTTCTAGGATTGCTAAAATTCCTGCAGGCTTGGGTGGCGGTTACCTCAATGCTGGTTCCAAAACCAATGAGCAAATCGTCAGGTGGAGT